>JAYROD010000405.1:0-2881 GCA_041911835.1 Fimbriimonadaceae bacterium
GAACTCTTTGAGCAGAGCCCCACGACCAATCGCCGGGAGCGGATCGACGGGATCGTTGTAGATCGATGCGCTTTCCGTATAGGGCATCGTGGCGAAGCTGTCCATCTCTGCGCCGGGGAGCGACCGGATCGGCGCGAGAAGCGCTTCAGCCTCTTCGGCCGGCAAGCAGACCGTGGCGACGATGACGAGCAGCGATCGCCCGTGAAGGAACTCAGGTATGAACGGCACTGGTGGGAAGGTGATGAGCACCACGCCGCTGGTGACGTCATTGGGAAGCGTCTTCGTCCACTCCGCCCAAGTCTTGAGCACCTGCGGAGCAAGGCTCGCGTCGAAGGCGACGTGGCCCCCGAAAACTTCGGCAAAGGGTACGAGCCCAACTTCGACCTCGGTGATAACGCCGAAAGCTCCGCCGCCGCCACGAATCGCATAGAAGAGATCCGAATTGGCCTCGGCGCTGGCTCGCGCCACGCTTCCGTCTGCCAAAACGACGGTCGCCGACTTCAGCGTATCGACGGTTAATCCATGCTTCCGCAGCATGAGCCCATAGCCTCCCCCGACCAGGTAGCCGACGACACCGACGCCAGGCGACGAGCCCGATAGCGGCGCGAGTCCCGCAGCGTGCGCCGGGCCGATAACATCTCCCCACACGGCCCCGCCGCCGATTGTCGCGGTCTTGCTGTTCGCGTCGATGGAAACTTGATTGAGGCGGCACAAGCGAAGCAAGAGTCCCCCTTCGCAGCGTCTTGGCTGCCCGTGTCCCGTCGTCTGAACGGTTAATTTGAGACCGTTCTTGCTGGCAAATTCGACTGCGGCTTGGACGCAATCGGTTGAGGCGGCCTCGACGATAATCGTGGGTTGATGATCGATCGTGAGGTTCCAAGCCATTCGCTGGGCTTCGAACTGCGGATCGCCGCCAGCCCATACATCGCCTTGGATCTGCTCTCGGAGGATGTCGATTTCGGATTGAAGTGGTGTTGCTGTTGGCACAGTTGTGGGGCTCCTTCCAAAAGTGGGGATGCTCAGATTATTCCCCGGTCGAGAGGGCTTCGTCCAGTCCCAGGACCTTCTTCCTGGGACTGAGACGGAGCATAATGAACCACTATGGACGTCAACCAAGCAGTCTCCAAGCAGCTCCAGAATATTCAGGCAAAGACGGGAAGAAGTCTCGACGAACTGGCCAAGGTAGCCGCCTCAAGCGGCCTGGAGAAGCACGGAGAACTCGTAGCTATGTTCAAACGGGATTTCGGCTTGGGACATGGCGATGCGAACATGCTGACGCTGCATATTCGCGGGGCAAGAGGCGCCGCACAGGCTGAAGGGAAGTCCGAATCTCAGGTCGTGGACGAAATCTATGCCGGCCCGAAGGCGGCCCTGCGTCCGATCCATGACAAGCTCATGAGCCACATCCAGTCGTTTGGCGAGTTCGAGATCGCCCCGAAAAAGGGCTATGTGAGCCTGCGGCGAAAGAAGCAGTTCGCAATGCTCGGCCCCGCGACCAACACCAGAGTCGAACTGGGGCTCAACTTGAAGGGCTTATCGGAAACCGGGCGCCTCGTGGCCGAAAGGCCGGGCTCCATGTGCCAGTACAAAGTGAAGCTGACCGAACCGAGCGAGGTCGATTCCGAATTGCTGCAGTGGGTTCGATTGGCTTACGATTCGGCGGGATAGGCCGTTGTATACAGTAAGATCGAGTCGACCGCGACGACGGTCTTAGACAGGAGAATAGGAGAGTACACGATGAAGTGGAAACTAACACTTTGCTTAATGCTTGTGGGCGGGACCCTGGTTGCTTCTGCACAGCCTGAGAGTGATACAGCCCGAATTCAAGCCGAGGCCATCTATGCGCGGGCCGATGCCGCTATCAACCGAGGAAATTTCAATGCCTTCTTCGGGATGTTCGCCCCGGACTTCCATATGGTCGACCTCCAAGGCAAGAAGTCCAACTTCGGACAGTTCAAATCCATGCTCATGCAGCAGGTGAAGTCCATGCGCGACATCCATGTGCGAACGAGAGTGTGGAACGTTCAGCTTCAGACCCAGGAAATGTCCGTTTGGGTTCAGGAAGAACTGAGTTGGAGACAGATGTCAAATGGCCGAATGGTGCCGATGAACTACACATCTCGATACTGCGACACCCTTCGCAATGATGGAGGGAAGTGGCTGTTCACCTATTCCCAATCGCTGCCGACAAACGAACCTTGGACGTTCAAAACCGGCGGTAAATAACCGACCCGATTTCGGATGAGGCGGGCCGCACCCAACTAGGGCGCGGCCCGCCTTTAAACGTCCTAGGACTTCGTGAACGTCCGGAACGCTTCCATCTGGCCCCCGGGTATCGGCAAGGCATGGGAACTAAGCCAAACACACTTCGTCTTGCTGCAACGATCTTCCTAGCCGCGATGGGTGGCGCCACGATGGCCCAAGATGGCCCATCGCCCACACAGATCCTGCTAGGCAACCAGATATTCACCGCGTTTCGAAAAGATGTTCGTCAAGAACTGAAGGTGACGGACGGGCAGTTTCAAAAGATGCTGGACGCATTCGATGGAACGGTCGAGGTAGATGGTGACGCCATTCGCGTTCAGATTACGGGTGGCCAAGACCTAAATGAGATGTCGAAAGCCTGCATGAAATTGCTGGATAAGGCGCAGGCGAAGCGTCTCGAGGAGATTTGGCTCCAGCGCGTTGGGGCGCTGTCGATTCTCGAGGAGAAGTACTCGAAAGCGCTCCACGCGACCGAAACGCAGTTGAGAAAAGCGAACGAGATTGCAGGGAAAGCCGGATCGCAAATTCTCGATCTCATGATGAGCGGAAACCACGACGAAGAATCGATGAAAAAGGCGCAGCAGATTCGCGAAGACGCGTCGAAAGATGTTGCCTC
>JAYROD010000406.1:0-8785 GCA_041911835.1 Fimbriimonadaceae bacterium
AGATAAAGACCCATGGACGAGGGGCATATCGGCGTAGACGAGAGCGGAAAGGGCGACTATTTTGGGCCGCTGGTGATCGCGGCGTGCTACGTCGGGCCGGAGCATCTCGCCGAGTTGGATGGGGTTAAAGATTCCAAGAAGCTGACTGACCCGATGGCGCTTCGTCTCGCCGTACAGATCAAACAGGCGTGCCCACATGCGATCGTTGCGATTGGACCGGCGAAGTACAACGAGCTTTATGGCAAGTTTCGAAACCTCAACAAACTGCTCGCTTGGGGACATGCGCGGGCGATCGAGAACGTTTTGGAGCAGCACCCTTGCGAACTCGTGATCTCGGACCAGTTTGCGGACCCCGCCGGGTTGAAGCGGCAGCTCTTCGAGAAAGGGCGAACGATTCGGCTGGAGTCGAGAGTCAGGGCTGAAGCGGATATTGCCGTGGCGGCTGCCTCGATCTTGGCGCGCGCGGAGTTCCTACGGCGGCTGCGGAAATTGAGCGAGGATTTTGGGATTCAGCTTCCGAAGGGCGCAACTTCTGTCGTTGACGTCGCGAAACGCTTCGTCGAGCGGCACGGGTCGGAGAGGCTGGGGGAGGTCGCCAAGCTGCACTTCAAGACGACTCAGCAGGTGCTGGGATAAGCTGCTCGCACAAGAGCAGCGAGAGATTGTAATCGCTCATCCCGGGGGAACTTCTCGGCCAACTCCCTGATCGCTCTCCTTTCCATCCTCCTCCAGGGGAAGGGCGGTTCGATGGGGAGTTTTCCGGCTGCAGACACCTGCTCGGCAGCTTCTGCTGCCATTCTCGATCCTTGAAGCAAACTCCAAGCTTGAAGATACCGAAGCATCGGAACCTCCCGATGCCTCATACATTCATCGATCCAGCGGGCCGCCTCTGCTGGAAGGCCCGCTTCGAGAAGCAGGGCAGCGCACTCTACAAGCGATTCTGGGTCCTCCGCCAAGGGCGAGACGATCGGATTCGGTTCCCGACCGTACTCCGTCTGAGACAGGAAACTCTCGACGCGAAGCGCCGGCTCCAGCGGCGACAGGTAATGCGCATTCAGGAGCTCGGGCCGCTCCTCTTCGGTTCCGATGCTGAGTCGGCGGGCAATGGCCAGAAGCCACCAGGCAAGGTGGTCCTCCGCGTTGAAAAGGAGCGCTGATTCGAGATGCTCGGCGGCGCCAAGATAATCCTTCTCTCGCAGCATGACCATGGCCTGCCCAACGAATGCGGGGCTCTTCAGCGCCGGGCTAGACATCGCCTGGTCGAATCGCCGGGTGGCGAGCGCTGGTATATCCAGAGCATCTAGCCCACTCAGGTAAGCCTCCTCCGCCGTGGCAGGCTCGTTGGTAGCCGCGGCGTCCCATACCGCGCCGGCGGCGACACTCGGCAATGGCCCGAAGGGAACGGTCGGCGGCAGTTCCGCCTCCCAACGCAACACAGCGCGTTTCCGATCGTCTTCGATTTGGAGGCTGCGCACGGCTACGCCGGGCGGGATCTCCAGTGCGCCGATGGACCCGATGGGCGCCCCAATCTCAGATTCCAACGTCTCATTGTCGCCAGTAAGCAGATAGACTTTGGCCAATCCCAGATCTTGGTCTGCCTGAATCGCCAGCGACCCGGCTTCCATGCTCAGCCCCACCCCATTTGACCATTTGGTCAGCGATTTGAGCCCCGTAATCGGATTGACGCTTGCCTGAAATACGACCCGCTCGCGAGGCATCAATACGCTCGGCGGCGCCGCGAGATGGAGTTGCCCATCGGACGATGAGGCTATCGCCAAAGTCCCTGCTGCTGGCTGAATCGCCAGCCCGGCCCTGCGCCCATCGGCGTACAGCGCCGATTCTCCCACCGGATGTCCTTCGAGGTGGCACGACACGCCCCAACCGCATCGAACGGGCAGAAGGCCCCGGTTGAAAACCGCCAACTCCAGACGAAGCACCGACGACCGCTCCGGCAGCTCCAGTTTCGCGTGCCAAGAGACCCCGAGACCGGGAATCAGCTCGCCAATAAGGATCGAGTCTTCGGACTCCACAATGCGCTCCCAAACCGGACCAAGTGCGTTGAGTCGACCGTTCTCTCCCACGACGAATTCGATCCCGTAAGGCCAATGGATTCCTCGCGGACCACCTTCCTGCGGGTCAATTTTGCTCGGCTTCGGGATGACTTCTATCCCTGTCCTTCGATCGAGAAGCCGAACGATTCGGCCGCCCAGATCTGGGGCAATCTCGACCCGCAGGCATTCGTTCTCGAGGCAAATTAGCCGCAGTTCGCCGCGTTGAGAGGTCGGCGCTTTCTTCAACCTGGGGTAGGGAAAACAGTTGAGGGTGGATCGGTTTGAGTGATCGAACGGAACCGTCTCTACCATGCCGGCGTCAATATCCAAGACGTCTTCGAAGATCTCGGTAGGCATAGGACGGGACGTCAGGTTACCTGTCTGCTAAACTACCGACAATGCAAATATGGGTACTGCGGCGCGCATAGGCATCTTCTTACTGGTGTGGATCGGGATCCCGGTTGGATTGGGATTCGCCGGCTACTATTTGGTCGGACCCCGATTAAGCCAAAGCTCAATCGTCAAGCCCAACTTAGTCCCCTCCCCCACGACGCGCAAACCTGTTGGCGAGACCGCAAAACCAGCGAGCGGCTCCAGCGTGACGGATGTCACCCTTCCTGGCGAGGACAAAGTTACTAAGTTCGAAGAGCCCGAAGTCGAACTGAGCGTCACCAAGATTGGTCGGCGCCCGAGTTCTCGACGATCCAAAAAGCCAAAGCCGGTCGAGCAGCCGACCCCCAAACCGGCTGAGGCACCGAGCGACAAACCACAGGACGGCGGAAACGGCGATGGCGCGAAGCCCGCGGCAGATGGATTGACGCCCTAGTCCCTGCGCAATTCCCGATCCAATCCAAAGCACGACTCGGCGTTTGCAGTGGTCAAAGCGGCGCACTCTTCTATGGTTAGGTCTAGCACTGGAGCGAGTGCTGCGTTCACATAGGTCAGCAGCGCCGGTCGATTTGGCTTCCCTCGGAACGGATGGGGCGCCAACCAAGGACTGTCCGTTTCGATCAGGATGCGGTCTCGACGAACGGTTCGCAAGAGCGCACGCAACTCCTCTGATTTCGGATAGCTGACGGGGCCGTCCACGCCGAACCAGCAACCCATCTCGTTGGCCTTACGGGCATCGTCGACGTCCCCTGAAAAGCAATGCAGGACAAAGCGCTGGCGCGGCTCATTTTCAAGGATGGCCAGCAGATCCTTGTTCGCCTCGCGGCAGTGAAAGATAAGCGGTTTCTTGTGCTGTCGAGCAAGGTTCAACTGGTCGCGCAGGCAGCGTTCTTGCTCGGCGCGGGTGGCGTAGTCCCAGTGATAGTCCAGGCCGATTTCGCCGAGCGCCACCGTCTTCGCTCTGTGAAGCATGCTGTCGAAGTCCGTTAGCTCCGATTCTTCGTAGGACGACGCGTAATTGGGATGGTGCCCGACGGCCGCAAATACCCCATCAAACTCCTCTGAAAGTTCGACAGCCAACCGACTCGATGGGAGATCGACTCCTATGACGATGAGCTTGCTGACACCCGCTGCGGAGGCTTCGGCTACGACGACTCCCGGATCGGGAAAAGCCTCTGCATCGTTCAGGTGGCAGTGAGTGTCGACGAGATTCATGGTGCGGTCTCCGAACTAAGCCACACCGTGACCCATTTTGGATTCTGCCATCTGCTCCAGTTCGTTCATAGCCGCCTCGAGCTCCGTGCGGATCCGCTCGAATTCTGCAGCATCGGCCGATGCAGGCACATGGATCGGCTCACCGAAGATCATGATGGCGCGGGTGAAGAACCCGGGGACCATGTAACTATCCCAGGTGCCGATTAACCTTCGGCGCTTCGCCGACACACCGACTGGAATGAGCCAAGCCCCAGATTTTTGGGCCATCACCATGATGCCGGGCTGAACGATATGCGTGGGTCCACGCGGACCGTCTGGAGTGAACGCCATCGTGGCTCCCTCCTTCAGGACCTTGATCGACTCGATCGCCGCCTTCGCGCCACCTCTGCCGCTGCTCCCTCGGATCGTGTTGAATCCAAATTTCTGGAAGATGCGGTTTTGCATATCGCCGTCGTTGGACTGGCTGATGATCGTCCAGACACCCTGGCCCTTGAAGAAGTTCGCGGCGATTAAGGTTCGTCCGTGCCAGCCAGAGAAGATCCTGCCCCCTTCGAGCGAGCGACACCGATCGAACCCCTCCACTTGAAGCCGAAGGGTCATCCCGATGAGCCTGGCCAGCAGATAGATCGGGGTGCTGAGCACCCTCGGTCGGACCTTCCTCCACCACGTCTTCACGGCAAGAGGCCCTTGGCACGGGCGACTTCGGTGGCAGGGTGCATGGGGTAAATCGACCCCAACTCATCTAAGAGTCGACGAGCAACGTCGTCGTGATTCCCAAGGTTTAGGGTCGCCAGAGAGAGCATCGCTTCGGGGCGCTGCGCGTCCGATTTTGGGCCATCGACCACACTCGTCAACAACGTTCTGGCCAGTTCGAGATTCGTCGGCTTGAATCGCTCCGCAAGCACGAGACGCCGGCTCGAGGCGACGTCACTTAATGCTCCCAAATCGGCCAAGCGCGCATAAAGGCTCTCCTGCTCCGACTCCGGCACCAACTCCAGGAGATCGATGATCGTCGAATGCTCTTCCTGGGTCTCACCTAATCGCTTGCAGGCTTCCGCCTTTTGGCGCATCGCTCGGATGTCGTCCGGTTGGACCTTCAGCCTTTGCTCCGCCGCGAGTTTAAGAGCCGCGGGCGACCGGTCGCCCATTCGCTCGATGGATTCATGTGCAAGTTGAGTCTCGGCCGTTGTCGGCGCCTTGAAAGCCAGGCTCATTAGCACGCCAGAAACGAAACCTCCAATGTGAGCCCAAAAGGCGACGCCACCCAAAGGATCGCCCAGTCGAACAAATGCCCCAACCACTTGAAGGCACAGCCAAATCAGCGCCACGGAGAACACCGGGACCGACCATTTTGGGGTGAGTGGCACTCTCACGTGGAAGAAGCGGATGCAGGCATACCCGATGCAGGATGCGATCGCGCCGCTGGCTCCAATGAGGGGAGGAGCGCCCTCCATGTGCCGCATGAGCAGCCAGTGTGCGAGGCAACCCGCAAGTCCCCCCACGACGTACACGATTAGAAATCTATACCAACCCGCGCCCATCTCGACAGCGGGGCCAACGGCGGCAAGGAACAGCAGATTTCCCAGCAGATGCAGCACGTTTTGATGCAGGAAGAGGCTGCTGAGGGCTGTTCCCACAGATGGCACGTCCGCACGAAAGCCCAGCCGATCGACCCACAGCGGGTCGAAGAGAAGCACAAAGGCCGGCACCAGGTTTAGGCCAATCAGGAAAAGCGTGACCCAAGGTATGCGGTTTGTAGGGTTCACGCCTCTTGGAGCACTTCTTCTGGGATATCGACGTTGGTGAAGGTTTCCTTGACGTCGTCGAGTTCCTCGAGCATGTCAAGCAGCTTCACGAGTCGGCGCATGTCGTCCTCGCTCGGTGCGGCCATGTTCGTCGGAATTCTAGCGAGGCTGACCTCTTCGGCATGGATGCCCGCTTTCTCCAACGCGTCGTTGGTTGAGTGCAGGTTCTCGATGGCCGTTTCGATCACAAAGTAATCCTCGTCCGTCGACACGTCTTCGGCGCCGGCATCGAGCGCCGCTAACGTCAGGGTTTCTTCGTCGGTTCGCCCCTTGGGGACGAGGATTTGGCCAACGTGCTTGAACTGCCAAGCCACGGAACCGTTCTCGCTCAGATTGCCGCCATTCTTCGTGAATGCATGTCGCAGGTCAGCGACTGTTCGATTGCGGTTTTCCGTGTAAACCTCTACCATCACCGCCGATCCGCCGGGGCCATAGCCTTCGTAGACCACCTCATCGTAGTCGGCCCCCTCGATCTCACCGATGCCTCGCTGAATCGCGCGCTTGATGTTGTCGGCCGGCAGCGAATTCTCTCTTGCCTTCTCAACGGCAACCCGGAGCCTTGAATTCGTCGAAGGGTCGCCGCCACCGCTCTGGGCAGCAATGATAATTTCACGGCTCAACTTGGTGAACAGCTTGCCCCGCAAGGCATCCTGTTTGCCTTTGCGGATGCGGATGTTCTTCCATTTGGAGTGGCCAGCCATGCGGCTATTTTGGCATATAGGTTCGCCGAAGCTTGAATCGGCGCGAAGCGATCCCCAGAGCCAAGAGTCCCAATCCCACCGTGGCCAATTCTCCCGGCTCGGGCGCGGGCGTAACGGAGAGGCGACTGACGGTAAAACTCGTGATGTTGCCAGCGGTCGAGGAGCTCGTGTTGCCTCCGATGGCCCGGACTCCGTTGTTGACGTTGTCGGTGACGGCGTCGTGGAACAGCGCATCGGCGAGGTTCGTACCGGAATGGGCGAATTCGATGCAGAGATTACCGCCGGCATAAATGAACGGCGTTTGGAATACGAGTTCGGGGCCCCAAGGATTGGGACCTGCGCCCCCATTATTGACGTAGCTCCCCTGTGGGATGGTATAGCTGCCACTATATACGGTCGTTTGCACCCCGGATCGGTTCGAGGCAAAGGTTGTGCTGGCGGTAGCCGCTGAGGTCGCCGCTGCCCCGATCGTCATGACAAACGAGCTGAAGGTTCCGTCGCTCGCAGGCCATGTCGCCGGATTCGTCGCTTGAATGTCGGCCCTGAAGCTAATACCGGTGATCTGGTCACCGACTCCGATGCTCGAAAGACGGTTCGCGTCGATGACGAATTGATATCGACGAGACTGGCCGACACTTTGGGTCAGGGCCTTGTTAAACCCATCGCCTTCGACGGTGTCAAACCCGTTTGGCAGATAGGTGAACGAAGCGAATGCCGACGCGGAGGCGATAGCCGCGAGGGCCACAAAAATCAACTTTCTCATTTCCTCATCCAGACACGACGGCACAACATGTGCCGAATCTCACATTGGTTAGAACGCCGAAGGGGAACGGTAAGTTTGGGCCTTAGGCCTTTTCAAGGTCTTCCGACCGTACAAGAAGCATATAGTGGGCACTAAAATTGAGCTCCTCCGAGGTGAGCTTGCCCTTCTGCTCTTCGCTGATATTGCTGAGGAATTTCTCCCGCATTCGTTTGACGGCTTCTTTGTGGACAGCCGTGGGGGTCGCGGGGAGCTTGCTCAGATCGATCTTGACCGCGACTTCCTCCGGCCCGTAGATGTTCTGGATTACACCTTCGAGCCCTTGCATATGGTCGAAATAGCGATTTGATTTTCGATCCTCGGCCGTCACGTCGCGTTCGATGATCCGCACCTTATCGCCTTCTTTCCATTTGACAGCCATCAGTTGATTTTACCTGTGGCGCGCCCGGGACGGGAGCAGACGCCCAACGCAGAACGGTCCACACCCTCATAATAGAGCCTGATGTTCAAGCGCCTCATGCAGCGATTCGACCGCCTCTTGGGCCGAGGGGTCATCGACGACGAGTTCTATGAGGAACTCGAAGAGGCGCTCCTCGAGGCGGATACCAACATCAACGTGGCCCATGGCATCCTCGAAGAGCTGCGCAAGGCTGTTCGCGATGAGAAGATCACCGATCCGGCGGGAATGAAGGAGCGCCTCAAACTCGCCATCGCGGAGCGATTTCGGCAGGCCGGCGATGCATCGCTCCACTTTGGGGCAGAAAGGCCTGTCGTCTACCTATTCGTTGGCGTCAACGGCGTGGGCAAGACAACCACGATCGCTAAGTTGGCGCAACGCCTGACACGCCAAGGCAAACGAGTGCTCTTGGCGGCAGGGGACACGTTTCGCGCGGCCGCCATCGAACAACTCGAAGTCTGGGCCAAAAGGACGGGCGCTGAAATTGTGCTGAGCCAACCTGGAGCCGACGCCGGAGCGGTCATTTTCGACGCGATCCAAGCAGCTAAGGCGCGAGGCTGCGATTACGTGCTCGCCGACACCGCCGGGAGGCAGCATAGCAAGGAAAACCTCATGCAAGAGCTCTCAAAGGTCGCCAAAGTCTCTGAGAAAGCACTCGGAAGGCCGCCCGATGAGACCTTGCTGATTCTCGATGCCAACACAGGCCAAAACGCTTTGCGTCAAGCCGAGGAATTCATCAAGGCATCTCATGTGACCGGGCTGGTGCTCACCAAACTCGACGGCACGGCTCGAGGCGGAGCGCTGATCGGGGTCTACGACCGATTCAAGATTCCAATTAAGCTCATTGGAGTCGGGGAAAAAGCCGAAGATCTTCGGGATTTCGACCCCTCGCAGTTTGCGGCGCAACTCTTTGAGTAGAAAGCATCATGAGCGACTATCGCGTTCCCGCCGGCACGGACATCGGCCACGTCCACCTCAAGGTCTCGGACATCGAGCGAGCGTTGGACTTCTACGTGGGCGTCTTGGGGTTCGAACTCATGCAGCGTTATGGCCCGGACGCGGCATTCGTGTCTGCGGGCGGGTACCACCATCATATCGGCCTCAATACGTGGACGAGCAAAGGCGGTCCGCAACCGCCGCGCAACGCCACGGGGCTCTTTCACGTGGCAATTCGGTATCCGTCTCGAAAAGATCTCGGCGAGGCTCTGCAAAGGCTCCACGAGCACGGGGTGCCGCTCCAGGGAGCCAGCGATCACGGAGTGAGCGAAGCGCTTTACCTCGCCGATCCCGACGGGAACGGTATAGAACTCTATTGGGACAAGCCGCGGGAGGAGTGGCCCTTTGATGCCCGCGGGAATCTCGAAATGGTCAGCGAGCCCTTGGACTTAAACGCGCTGCTATCCCTC
>JAYROD010000407.1:0-2576 GCA_041911835.1 Fimbriimonadaceae bacterium
ATCGGCTTGTTGCTCGTTGGATGCGGCGGAGGGTTGGAGAAGAAGGTCGTCGGCAAGTGGAAGTTGAAGCTCGATACGACGTCGATGACCGGCGGAAACAAAGCTGGAGCGGACCTGACCGCTAAATTGCTCGAGGCTATGACGATCGAGCTGAAGTCGGACAAGACGACGGTCTTGACGGCTGGTCCGGAAACTTCAAGTGGGACCTGGAGTTTGACGGGGGACAAGATCACCATAACCACCGGCAAAGGAAACCCAATGACCGGAACCGTCAGCAGCGACGGGAGCACGATTACTCCTGAGATGAACGCAGAAGAACAGAAGGCGGCACGCGGCGCGAAAATGCTGTTGGTCAAATCGCCTTAACCGAGCGGCGCCAGACGCAAGACGAGCCCGGAACCAGAGGGATTCCGGGCTCGAACGCTTCAGAATGGTCTGTTCGATCGTAAATCCCAGCCGGCGTGCTGGTAGTCGAAGACGCCTTCCTGGTTCTGGACTAATTGCCTGAATTCAATTTTCGTGAAATTCAGCGACAGGCTCTCGGTAGGTCTCTCTCCTCCCGACCCGCTGATTTGGTACGAAGTGATTAGGCAGTCGGTAAGCAGGAACTTCTCATACACGGGAGGAGCGCCTTCAGTGACCAACACGACATCGACTTCGGCTCTTTGAAAATGGCGTCCGGAGGCGCAATTGACGAATAGCGATGGCGAGCCCTTTCCAGCGGGCTTCATCACGCTGAGATCGGAGAACGTGGCTCGGCCCGCGCCGCCGCCGGAACCTCCGCCGACGCTGTGGTTCGTCACCCCCCAGCTGAACGAATAGACTTCGAACCAACCCCGAAAGTTCTCGGCGGTTACGTCCCCTTCGATACCTTCAATCTGCATATAAATAGGCATAGATTTCTCTCCTAACTATCTGTCTGGAAAACTTTGTCGAAGCAATTACAGCTGCAATACCTCGACTCCCGAACGCACTCCCTGGGAACTCCCTCCCAGTATGTAAACACTGTTCCCGTCAGCGACAGCGTTGTGGTCGAATCGTGGCTGCTCAAGCGGCTTCGACATGGACCAAGTATTTGTCATCGGGTCGAAGATCTCGACCGACGCCGTCGGGTTTTGGGCAATACCGCCTATGACGGCTACTCTGCCATCGGCAAGCGTTACGGCGGCATGTCGAGCGCGAGGCATCGACATCGGCGGCGCCTCGTACCAACGACCTGTCCTCGGGTCGAGGATTCCGGTCGAACTGAGCGCTGTAGGCGAGTCCCCCTCGGACCAAGGCCGATCGTAACCGCCTGTCACCAGTATCCGGCCGTCGCCCAATGCGGCTGCTGCAGCCAAATGGCGGACTAAAGGCATGGTCTTTCGTGTGACCTGTGTGGCTGCAGGCGACTTCTTCCGAAGCGGGGTCGCGAGTACTGAAGGAGTGCTGGCGACGATCGCAGCCGCGGCTGCGCCCGCGAGCATCTCGCGCCGTGAGATGAGCGTCCCGCCCGGTCCTCGGGCTTTCTGTTCATGAGTTTTGGGCATAGAAACCTCCAAACCTCCTTATATCACAGATTTGTGAGATTGAGAGCTGAAATTTTATGTATCCAGCGGTGGTCGGCTATTTCGTCACGGGGCCCGATCGCAAATAGGCCAGTCTCGAGGCGATGGCAAGCGCCACTCCGCCAACTCCATAGACCCAGCACATCGGGCCGAATTTCCCGTTACCCAGTATCCAGACGTCGGTTTCATATCCCGCCCAGCCGATCCAGAATGCGGCCCACCCACAGAGCGCCACCCAAACAAAGCGCCGTGGGGTTGCCAGGCTCGCTACCACCGCAATCACAAGGAGGAGTGTCGGGTCTGCAAGTGAAATGCACACAGCCAGCAAAACGCCGGCAGAGAAAACAGCCGAGGATATCAAGCTCAGATGGAGCGTTTTCGAACTCATCGAGCTCCATCAGGCGGTGGCCAAGGAGGCATGCTCATCGACGTCCGCCTGCGCGCACGGCGTCTGAGGGTCACCCAGAGCACAACGGCAATCAGTACGGGAAAGCCGATACAGATCGCACTGAGCACAACTCCCGCACCACGCCCAATGGCCCAAGCTTCCAGTTGATGCCACGCCGAAGGCTCAGGGATCATGGGCTCCGGAGGTTCCTGATAGTCCTTCCAGAACGTCGGATCCGAATCGGGATGACGACCGTTTTCGAGCCGGGAAATCATATAGGCGGTTCGCTCCCGCTGGTACTGCTCGGCCTCCTCTCGGAGGATTCTATAGGCGCGTTCATTCTCGGCTTGCATCGGATCGACGAGGAAAGAAATCCTGTCTTCGGAGAATCGCTTCTTGAGCGCCGCGCCGCTGCCAAGCGAGGTATTGAGCGAAACCTTTCCTTGATCGATCAGCTCCAACATCCGCTGTTCCGCCAAATGGGTGAGATGGGACTTGCTTGGCCCTGAGAGGAAATTGAGGAGCGCGAGCGCTTGAAACATGTCGACGCTCTCCCACGCGTTGCCGAGCGCAATCAACCCGAGCAATCCGACTACTGTCCGATCATTGGGTCGTTTGGATTCGACCTCAATAGAGGCGAG
>JAYROD010000408.1:0-4626 GCA_041911835.1 Fimbriimonadaceae bacterium
ACTGGTGTTCAGCGAACTGACCCCGAATCTTGTCGATGCGGTCGAGAAGGTCTTCGGCAAGACGCCAAACGGCCGATTTGTCTGCATTCTGGATCCCAACGAAAGTTCTGAGCGTATGGCGCAATTCTGGTCGGCCCGGATCGAACCCATTCATCCTCACGCTCACTTGCACATTTTCCACGCCTCCGAATCCGAAGAAGGGGAACTGATCGAACTCGTCGTTGGGATGCTGCACGAGAAATCTCCTGGCGCAGAGATCGAAGTGCTGTATTTCTCGGAAGTCAGCGGCTTCATCGAGTCCCGAAGACTTTCGCGCAGACTCAAGAAGCTGACCGCGAACTTGAGCGCTAAAGTGCCCGAATGCCTTATCCGAAGAATATGATCTCGATCGATAAGAGATAAGCTAACCAAAGATGCCGAACCGCCCTGATCCCGATGCCCTCCTCGCTCAGGTTTCTGAGAAAGAACGGCCACAGGGTCGTGGACGCTTGAAGGTCTTTCTTGGGATGGCGGCGGGGGTCGGCAAGACTTACGCGATGCTCTCGAGCGCACAAGAAGCGCGACGCAGAGGCGAAGATGTCGTCATCGGATATGTTGAACCGCACGGCAGAGCTGAGACCGAGGCGCTCACCGAAGGGATCGAGACAATTCCACTCAAGGAGATCGAATACCGTGGCACGATCCTCAAGGAGTTCGATTCAGATGCAGCCCTGGCGCGCCATCCGGCCCACATATTGGTCGATGAGCTTGCCCACACGAACGTGCCCGGGAGTCGGCACAAGAAACGTTGGCAGGACGTGGAGGAGTTGCTTCAGGCAGGAATCGACGTCGACACGACGGTCAACATTCAGCACCTTGAAAGCCTTAACGATGTGGTGGCGCAAATCACCGGCATCGTTGTGGCAGAGACAGTCCCTGATGCTTTGATCAATGAAGCCGACGAAGTTGAATTAATCGACCTTCCTCCGGAAGAGCTCATGCAAAGGCTGCGAGAAGGCAAAGTCTATGTGCCCGAAAAGGTCCAGCAAGCGCTCGACAGCTTTTTCAAAAAGGGCAATCTACTGGCTCTCCGTGAACTGGCTCTGCGTCATACCGCGGAGCGCGTCGATGAGCAGGTACGGACCTATCGCGCAGCCGAAGGCGCGATTCATCCCTGGGCTACGAAGGAACGTATTCTTGCCTGTGTCGCTCCAAACAAATTAGGCGCGCGGGTAGTCCGCGCAGCACGGAGGATGGCGAACGCTTTGCATGCGGACCTCATCGCAGTGTTCGTTGAAAGCAGTCGCCAATCGGGACTATCAGAAGAAGACAGATTTCGTGCCGCGGAAGCCCTGCGGCTCGCCGAAGATCTCGGGGCGGAGACCGTGACCTTGAGTGGCCAAGACATCGCCTCGGAGATCATCGGTTTCGCACAATCGCGCAACGTGACGACAATCGTCGTTGGTAAGCCAGTCCGGCCTCGTTGGCAGGAGTTCTTCTTCGGATCAGTCGTGGATGCGATGGTTCGTGCCAGCGGAGATATCGATATCCATGTGATTACCGCTGCAGAAGAAACCGGCACCCCGTTTCGGCTTGCGAGGACGGAGCCCTCGCACGATTGGACTGGCTATGGGGTTGCCGCCCTTGTCACTGCTGGGAGCACTCTGATCTGCCTTTGGCTAGTGCAGTACTTTGCGGCAACCAATCTCGTCATGGTCTACTTACTCGGAGTAGCTTTCGTCGCAAGTCGACGTAGCGTGCGGGCCGCCATCCTCGCATCTCTTCTCAGCGTTGCGGCTTTTGACTTCTTCTTTGTGCCTCCGTATGGGACATTTGCAGTGGGGGATGTACAGTATCTCTTTACGTTTATCGTCATGTTGTTGGTTGGGTTACTGATTAGCACGCTCACGGCAAGGTTGCGTGCGCAGACCGTTTCAGCGTCTCAAAGGGAACGGCGTACGGCGGCACTCTATGACTTAAGCAAGCGTCTTTCGAGCACCCGAAGCCGCACAGTTATTGGCGAGTTTGCCGCGCAAAAAGTGCGTGAGGTTTTTGGGTGCGATGTGGCGATATTGATTCGGAGCCGCAAGACTGGAGAACTCTTCGCGGCGCCGGAATCAGATTCAAAGTTCGAAACAAACGCGAAGGAGCAGGGAGTCGCGCGCTGGGTCGTAGACAACGGTAAGCGAGCTGGAGCGTTCACGGATACGCTGCCAGGGTCGGAAGGGCTGTACTTGCCGTTGAATGCGGAGGGGGGGTGCGTTGGCGTCCTCGGTGTAAATTGGGGATTAGAGAAGCCGCTGGAACCGGGCCAGCTACATCTGCTCGAAACCTTTGCGAATCAATTAGCGCTAGCTATCGAGAGAACCAATCTTGCCAAAGAGTCGAATGAAGCGACATTGCAGGTTGAAAGGGAACAGTTGAGAAACAGCCTTTTGAGCTCTGTATCTCATGACTTGCGCACCCCCCTAGCAGTCATTTCTGGAGCTGCGGAGAGCCTGAAGGAGAGCCGGCATCTGACTCATCCACAGGACAGAGAACTGGCATCGGCGATCTCTGAAGAGGCGGAGCGTTTGGATCGGCAGGTTCGGAATTTGCTGGATATGACTCGGATTGAAGCTGGGGTCATCGATCTGAATTGGGAGTGGCAGTCCCTGGAGGAACTGATTGGGTCCGCCATCTCGAGAACCGAATCCTTGCTTCAGAATCATAAGATGACTGTGACGTTAGAGCCTGACCTACCTTTGCTGAGGCTTGATGGCGGGTTGACCGAGCAAGCATTTGTGAATCTCTTAGAGAACGCTGCGCGGCACACTCCACCGGGGACATCGATCTCCGTTTCCGCCAAGCTCGACAAAGACAGAGTCCACATCGAGTTCGCCAATGATGGGCCATGTCTCAGCCCTGGAGACGAGGAGCAAATCTTTGCCAAGTTTCATCGCCGGACCGTTGGCCAGAAGGAAGGCTTTGGACTTGGCCTTCCCATCTGTCGGTCGATCATCGAGGCGCAGGGCGGAACGATTTCCGCGCGGAATCGCAGCGAGGGTGGAGTTGCGTTCGACATCGTGCTGCCTCTGACTTCGAAACCGCCGGAGGTGCCGGTTGAGTGATCCCATTCGGATCGTTTTGATCGATGACGAGGTCCAGATTCAACGATTTTTGAAGGCGAGCTTTGATCCCGGCGAAGCCGAAGTCCTGGTGGCCGGAACTGGGGAGGAGGGCATTCGGCTTGTCGCCAAATCGAATCCTCAAGTTGTGTTGCTTGATCTCGGTCTACCAGATATCGATGGTATCGAAGTTGCGGAGCGATTGCGCGAGTGGACCGAGGTCCCCATCATCGTGCTTTCGGCGCGCGGACAAGAGAAGGACAAGATCGCCGCCCTGGATGCCGGGGCGGATGACTACTTGACCAAACCGTTTGGAGTTGGCGAATTGCAGGCAAGAATCCGGGTGACCCTTCGCCACTCATTGCGCGAGCGATCGCCGAAGGAGGAATCGAGCTTTGAATTCGGTGACTTGAAGATCGATCTCGAATCGCGACAGATATTCAAGAACGGTTCCGAAGTTCACTTGACTCCAATCGAGTTCAAGCTTTTGGCTCAGCTCATTCGGCATGCCGGAATGGTGCTCACCCATAAGCACCTTCTGACCGAAGTCTGGGGTCCTGCGTACGCTGACGAGCTGCATTATCTCAGGGTCTACATGGCGCAACTACGGCACAAGCTCGAATCCGATCCAACTCGACCGAAGCATATCACCACCGAAGCGGGAGTCGGATACCGACTGCGGACCAGCTAATCAGGTTGCTGATGGGGTGCTCGGGGCACTCAAGAATTGTGTTTTGGCCAGGGGTGAGGGGACTAGTCTCCTTGGTTCAATCGCTGGACGGCTTCTCCTTCTTCCTTCTTCGCTGCAGGCCGCACGGTTGACGGATGTGGCGCGGAGGCTACCTGATCCGCGATGTTCGACTGGATCTTATCCGCCAAGCGAGCGGCGGCCCGATTCGATTTCCGCGACCAAAACGCGAACCCTCCCAACGCCGCCAGGAACGAGCCGATGCCCACCACCCCCGCCTCGATCCCATGGCCCGCCGCCGCCAGAGGACCCGCAGCCATCATCGTCGCCAGGAAGGCCGGATAGAACGTCCCCAAGATCTCGAAGATCGGAAACGGCTTCACCCGAACCCGCGTGCGCCCATTGCGCGACTGAACGTCGATGGATGCCGCGCCGGAACCCGTGAACGCCCGCGCATGAAGGGTCCGCCCGACCTGGGTGACCGGCGCCCGCCGCGAAGACCAAATGCGGATGTTTTCGAGGATGAGGTCGAAGTCCTGAGGGTCGATCTCGCCCTCGACGACGCGCTCGACCGGCTGCGCCAGGCCAAAGAACGCTCGGGGCTGGCCCCCGGCGAGCTTTTCTCGAATGGCCAGGTCGAGGAATTCCGGCGCAATCCCGACCTCGGTCGCTGCGCGCTCGAGCTCGGCACGACTGACCCCCGGCTTATAGGCCTTGGCCGCCGTCGCCGATTCCTCCTGCAGCTTGGCCGCCCTCTGGACGATGTCGGCCACCTCCTGCTCACTGAAGACTCTCTTGGGATCGCTCATTCGTTTTTTCGCCCTTGCGGCTTCCCAAGGATTACACATTGTG
>JAYROD010000409.1:0-8012 GCA_041911835.1 Fimbriimonadaceae bacterium
GACGAAGTTCATGCACGACAATCGCGCGCGAGTAATTGCCATGATTCGCTCGACGATGAATGCCAAACATCGCGTCGGGACGAACTTGAAGAGCGCAATCTGCGAGTTAAATGCAGTGGAGCTCATCCCCGATCTCATTACCATTTTTAACCGCGACCACAAGGACCTTGACATCCTGACCGTTTTGATGATCCTGATGAAAGAGGGCAAGTATCAGCCATTCTTGGATTCAGCGACCTTTAAGAAGCTGTACGGTCCAGACGCCACGGGTGACAACTTTATCATGGCAAACTCGGCGAACCGGAAATTGACTATTGACCGAGCTATGGCTTTTTACAAAAACGTTAAGAAATAAGTGATTGCTTTTGCATTAACTGTCTGGTTACTGGGGCCCTTGGCGGTTGATCCACCCAAGGGCTTCGTTTTGATCCCTGCCGGCAAGTATCGAATTGGAAAAGCTGGGTCATTGGAGAATGCTCCGCGGACGGTGACGCTCAAAGCGTTTGAGATCTCGAAAACTGAAACGACGAATGAAGAATTCGAGGCATTCGTCAAGGCGACCGGGTATGTGACCGACGCCGAGCGCGCCCACAATGCGATGGTTTTTGAACCGCCGCTACGGGAATTTCATTGGATCCAAGACCCGACAGCTTCTTGGCGATTTCCGAATGGGAAGACGCGCGGGAATCTGACTGCAAAGACGGATCACCCGGTGACGACCATCAGCATTCACGACGCGCTCGAATACTGCAAGTGGGCGGGGGTGCGGCTGCCGACTCTGGATGAGTGGGAGGTGGCGTGTCGCGCCGGGACGACGACCGATTATTTCTTTGGTTCGACACCCAAGGACATCGGGCAATATGCCAACGTCTGGCACGGACAGGACCATATGCATTGGGATGACTCGGACGGCTATCGACTCACCGCTCCCGTCGCAAGCTTTAAGCCAAACCCGTTGGGCCTTTACGATATGTACGGAAACGTGTTCGAGTTTTGCAGCGGGCGGTTACCGTCGGACCATTCTGCCCGGATCGGGCACTCGCGGGGGGGGTCGTGGTGGTGCAGCAAGCATTCGTGCTGTTTCTTTAATTCGGCCGATATCGGCTCGGTGGATATTCGAGCTTCTTTCAGCAATCAGGGCTTCCGCGTGGCGCGAAGCGTCGGTGGAAAGAGATAGCTTCCTTCCCACCGAATCCGCTCAATAATATTCCTTCGGATCCTCCTTCATCTTCCAGAATTTCTTGCCGTTGATCGTTGTCATGGGTGGCTTGGCTTTCATGTTGAGCACGCCGAGGGTCACTACGCGGACGCGGGGTGGCTTGATGGCCCGGTCGACCTCCTTGTAGCCCTTATAACCGTAGTCGCCGCCATCGTCAAGGTCCTTCTCTTTGATGCGCTTGCCTCCCACCAACATATGCTCGGACTTGTACGTCAAAATGAGCTTGTTGCCTTTGAGACTCCAGGTGCCGCTCTCGCTGCGTAGGCGGGTGTAAGGGTCCATTTGGTTGGTGTTGTGAACTACTTTTCCATTGGCAAAGATTTGGTAGTTCTCCTGCCATCCGGCGGCAAATTCGTTGCTGACCTGCCAGATGCCGACGAGCTGGGTGGCGGCGTCGCCAGGCTGAGCCATGGCGAGGGATGTGGTGAGCAAGAGCCATGCCGAAACGAAGGGAAGTTTCATGCGGCGATGTTACCTATCGAGCGACAGCGGTTCCATGCCCCTCGCTCAGTCCGCGCGAAATTCTACGCCTAAGCGGGTGGAACGCCTTCCCACAACTCTTGTTCTAGCTGATGGACTGCGGACCGGCGATCGTCCCCATCCGGCTCTGCCAGTCGAAGGAAGAACTCGCGATTCTCAAAGCCCAAGTGGGATTCGATCTTTCCGTGGATGAAATACAGTGCTGCGGCTGCCGAGTAGGCTTCCGCCCCGCTCTGGCTGCGCACGATATTCAACAGCGCCGCTTCGATTTTGGGGGTGGGATTTTCGACGGCTTCGTCGATCGCCTCGCTCAATCCGTCGTAGAGATCGGTCTTCCGGAGGGCTTTGAGGATGGCGGATTCTCGATCATCGCTCTTCGGCGCAGGACCATACCGTTGAGCCGCCAATCGGAGCTGCGAGTCTCCCGATTCACGGGTCTTTAGAATCGCCTCGATAGCCTTCGGACTCTTCAGCGCTTCAAGCGCTTCAAGGTCTCGCCAGTCCGAGACCGCGCGGCTGAGCAACATCGATTCGACCCGTGACTTTTCTTCTGGAGTCATGGCCTCGATGAGCCCGACGTCGTAGCCGATCCCGTCGTGCCACTTCTCATAGTCCATCGCCATACTCGCCTCGAAAGCTCGCACTCGATCTTCGGCCGCCCCGTCCGCCACGCCCCCCATTATGATCCTCCTGCCCTGCCCCTCAGCCGGGCGATGCGCTTGCGCAACTTGAGTAACCAATTGTCGCCGACTCCGCCGGCATCGAGCATGCGGTCTTCGATGAGTCGGCCCGAGGCGAGATCGCGCTCTTTGGATTCAACGTACTCTGGACGATCTTCATATTCGACCATCTTAGGCAACTCGTCCGTAACGATGTAGGCAAGCCGCTTCCCGAGTTTCAGCACTCTTCGCCCACGCCAGGCATCCTCCCAGATTTGATATTTGAGGTCGGATTGCGGCAGCTTTCCTACCTGGAGAGCCACTTCCTTTCGGAAGGCCAACATATATCCGGGAATGTGGTGGTTCCCCAAGACGAGTCGATGGCGAACTCCGTCACGCGTCTGTTCAGGCCCGACAAGACTGGCTCCCATGTAGTTGAGTTCGACCGGCCCATTGCCGAGCCAGACCGAGAGCATCCCCACTTCAGGCAGGGCGCCAAAGCCCGCATCCAGCGCGTCTTGCCAGCCCTTCGGCGGGATGAAATCGTCGTCCATCGTGACATAGACTTCGCCGTTGAATGGCACAAGCAAATCGTCGTAAGCGCTGT
This sequence comes from Fimbriimonadaceae bacterium, assembly GCA_041911835.1. Taxonomy (GTDB): domain Bacteria; phylum Armatimonadota; class Fimbriimonadia; order Fimbriimonadales; family Fimbriimonadaceae; genus JAYROD01. The sequence goes on from JAYROD010000409.1 coordinate 2,966, forward strand.
TGAGGGCTTCGACCTTTCCTGCCGAGCCATCGAGAATTCTCAGGTTCGTGGGCTGCGTGAGCGACGATTCGATTGCCGCCATTGCCAGATCGAAACCCGGAAGGCTCTGTCGGATTGTCGGGATCACGATGAGGTAGCGCATTGCGGGCAGAGGTCAAATTTACCCTTCGAGAGCTAAAATGAGGACTCCGTGATCCTTGTCATCGACAATTACGATAGCTTCACCTACAACCTGGTGCAGTACCTTGGGCAATGCGGTGCTCAGGTGGTCGTGCGACGCAACGACGAGGTGTCCATGGAGGAAATCGATGCGATGGGGCCGCAGGGCATTATGCTTTCGCCAGGGCCCTGCACACCTGACCGCTCAGGGGTCTGCATCTCCATTCTCGAGCACGCGATCTCCGGGCGATTCACCCGAAAAGACGGCTCCCCCATGCCGATTTTCGGTGTTTGCCTTGGGCACCAGGCCATCGGGCACGTTGCGGGCGGCGCCGTCCGACAGGCGAAGAACATCATGCACGGCAAGACCTCCATGGTGCGCCATGACGGCAAGGGGTTGTTCGAAGGCATGCCCAACCCATTTCAAGCGGTTCGGTATCACTCGCTCATCGTGACTAGAGATTCGCTGCCTCCCGGCTTCACCGCAACGGCGAACGCCGACGACGATGGAGAAGTGATGGGCCTGAGACATGAGAGCCTGCCGATCGAAGGCGTTCAGTTCCATCCAGAATCGGTGCTCACGCAAGACGGCATGACGATCGTTCGAAATTTCGTCAAAATGGTCGAGAAGTAGTCGACCCAAATCGTCGAGAGCTCAGCGGGGACCCCAGATTGAGGACATCATTCCTTGGCCTTTGATGCCAAGGAATGATGTCCTATACGACGCCTATTGGCTTGTCTTGTCGTTCGACGGGGGCGGGCTCGATCCCATCGGCCCTCCATAGAACTTCAGAATGGACCACTTGTCTCCACGCTTGAGCAGGGTCAACTCAAGCTCGCCTGGACCCTTTTCGAACTGCCCAGTGGCGCTGACTTGTACTTCAACCCAGCTTTGGCCATTTTCGTTCTTGGCATTGATGTTCGTGATGTGGCTTGTGAAGCTCTTCATCGGGCCAAGGCTCTCCTTGAGGGTCGCAACGACATTTTCGAGCGTGCCGGGTGGATTCTGAGCGGTCAATTCCGGCGCTGCCCGGCTGTTGAGCGCGTTGACATCCCACGTCGTGCAAATCGCAGTAATGCTTGTGTCGGCAAACTTCCCTGCTTCGTCTGAGATCCCCTTGGCGCCGTTGTACACCAGGAAGAAAGTCAGGGCGCCGCCGCCGCAGCACACGACGAAGATGATGCCCAAAGTAATCCAGAGCCACTTCATGAACTAAACACCTCGCGCTCAAGTGTAGTCCAACGCAGAACTACACGGATAGTCCGATTTTCTCAGGCGGCCTCGACTCTCCCGAAGATTACGAGGTTGAATAGGGTGATGAAATCGTTCTCGTTCTCCGCTCTCCTTCTTCTCCTCTGCACGGAAGCCATGGCCAACGATGGAGGCATCTCGCTGGGTGGCTCACCAGGGCTCGTCAACGGCCACCCAAGCGTAAGGATGGAAAAGGAGATCATCCGGATGACGGTCGGAGAGCAAAGTGTCACCGTGGACTGCCGCTTCACATTTACCAACCATGGTCCGGCGACTTCCGTTCGTATGGGCTTCCCCGACTACGGACTCGGCGCGAACGATCCCTATGAAGAGCGCAACACGGAATGGGACAAGACCAAGCCCGTCAGTGTCTACACGAGCTTCAAGTCTTGGGTTGACGGAAAGCGCGCTCCCACCGAGCTAGTGAGATCGAAAGTCGAGAATCAAGCTTGGCAAGCGAAGATGGTGACCTTCGGCCAAGGCCAAACCCGAGAGGTCCGAGATTTTTACGCGATGCCTCTCGGCGGCGGGGTTTTCGATAGTGCCGGCTCAATCAGCGAAGCCGGATACGTCTTGCATACCGGCGCGTCCTGGCACGGTTCTATTGGGAGCACACTAGTGGTTGTAACCTTTAATCGCAAGGATATGCCGGGGCCGTTGAGAGCGATTTACGGAAAGAGCGTCGAAGACATCATGTCCGGAAAGGTCGGATCTCCGGCCAGCAAAAATGAGGTGATCTGCGCGGGGCCTGGAAATCCGACGGCCAGCGGGAAGACCCTTACTTTCAAGCGCACGAATTGGATCCCGACGGAGAGCGATGATATCTATCTGTTCTTCAACTATCGGCGGATGAACGACGGCAACGGCAAGTAAACTCGGACGATGGCTCGAGTCGTCATTGAAGAAGCTGAAAAACTGATTGATCAAGAGATCCCTGTCCTCGACAAGGGCTTCGTTCGACTCGTGGATTACCTGGGCGGCGACGAGCGGATCGTCCAGGCCGCCCGGGTCAGTTATGGCGCTGGGACGAAGAGCTATCGACAGGACCGCGGGCTGATCCACTACCTGCTCAAGAACGAGCACACTTCACCCTTCGAGCAGGTTCAACTCACGTTTCACTGCAAGATGCCGATCTTTGTGGCGAGGCAATGGGTCAGGCATCGAACTGCGAGATTAAATGAGATCAGCGGGCGCTATTCGATCATGAAGGACGAATTTTATGTTCCTTCCGTGGACCAGATGCGCACGCAAAGCGAGGACAACAAGCAGGCACGATCGGATGAGTGTCTTGACGCAAATCTCTCGCGCACCATGCTCGAGGAAATGCTCGCCGACCAGACCCAGCTCTACGGCCACTACGAAGGCATGATCGAAATGGGACTGGCCCGCGAAATCGCGCGGGCAAACCTTCCGCTTTCGCTGTACACGGAGTGGTATTGGCAGATCGATCTGCACAACCTCCTCCACTTCCTACGCCTGAGGATGGACCCGCACGCGCAATACGAAATCCGAGTCTACGCCGAGGCGATGGCGAAGTGCGCTCAGGCCGTGGCGCCCCTTGCATACGAGGCATTCGAGGAACACGTGCTCGGCGCGGTGAAATTCAGCAAGGCTGAGTGCGCTGCCTTGGTGGCATTGCTGGAGGGTCGGCCCATCACTCTCGAAGGCCGACCGCTTGCTGCCTTCGAAGCAAAGATCGCGAAGATGAGAGCCGCGCACCCGGCTCCACTTGTCGAGGAGCCGGCATTGCCTGGATAGGCCGCCGAAACCTTGGCCCTCGCGAGGGGGAAGTCCTGGAACCTCGGAACGATCCGGTATCGTCTATCGTAACGCCAACCATGAAAACTCGAATTGTTTTGGGAACCGTCTTGCTTGCTTTTGCAGGCTTCTCTATGGCAACTGACAAAGACGTCGAAGCGCTGCTTGCGAAGATGCGCGACGCCTATAAGGGCGTGAAGACCGCCAAATTCACGGCCACCACGTACATCCAGGGCCCATTCGGCCAGCAGGGCGTTACGGGCCAATTCAGCTATAGCACCCCGAACAAGATTCATGCACTGGTGATGGGCTTGCCCGCCGCAGGAGGGAACGACGTCGTCTTGACGTCCGATGGCAAGATGATGCAGGCCGAGGGACTGGAAGGTCGCTCCGGCAAGCGGCCGTTCGACGAGCAGGCCATCGTGGAAGCGCTTCCTTTCAACCTTGAGACGCTGAACTTTTGGGACTATCCGCGCCAGCTTTCCACCGCCGAAAAAGGCAACATGCACGACTCCCAGCTGAAGATCGTGAAGAAGGAGACGTGGAATGGGCGCGATTGGCTCGTGCTCGAGGAAACGGCGCCGAAGTCGAACGTTTTTTGCCGCTACTTCATCGATCCGAAGACAAATCTCATGTGGCGCACAGTCGTGATGGACTTGTCCAAGAAAACTGTGCAATTCGACGTACGATTGACGAAACTAGAACTCGGCGCAAAACTCGCTGACTCGCTCTTCAAGATCCAGTAGTTCCTGCCTTGAGCCGAGAGCCTTTTCCCCGCTTGAGCGGAGCGCTCCGGCATGCTTCCGAGCATGTCCGGGCGCTGGATTCTTCACACTCCGAGCAACAGAGGTAGAGCCGGTTGCACACCACATTCGCGCAGTTGACATAGCTCTCCGTCGGACCGCCGCAGTGGAGACATTTGCCGATGACCTTGGCTGAGTCCGTTCGGTTGACCGGCACGACGATGCGATCATCGAAAACAAAGCGGGCCCCCTCGAATAGTTCGCCTTGAACTTCGGGGTCCTTGCCATAGCTGACGATGCCGCCCTTCAGTTGGTAAACACGCTCGAAGCCTTGGGTGATCAGGTACGCGGAGAGCTTCTCGCACCGGATGCCTCCCGTGCAATACGTGAGGATCGGCCGGGATTTGTCGAGCACATTGTTTTGCACCCACTGCGGCACCTCCTTGAAAGTCTCAAAATCCGGCCGGATCGCCCCCCGAAAGTGGCCGACGTCGAACTCATAGTCGTTCCGCCCGTCGATAATGACAACTTCGGGGTCATCGAGCATTTCGCGAAAGCGCTTCGGCTCGATCGCCTCGCCCGGTCGCTTGAGTGGCGCGTCGCTTGGACTGTCGATCAACAACTCTGCCCCAAATGTGACGATCTCGTCACGAGCCTTGACGCTGAGCCGACGAAACGCATGGCGATCGTATTCATCGATTTTGAACTCCATCTCTCGGAATCGCGGATCGGACCGGAGCGCCGCCATGTACTCGTCCGTTTGGGCAACGGTTCCCGAGACGGTGCCGTTCAGGCCCTCGCGTGCAACGATGATACGGCCTTTGAGCCCGAGCCATTGGCAAAACGCGAGATGCCCAGCCGCGAACAGCTCCGGCTCGTCGATGGCGACAAAGCAATAGTAGAGGAGAATGCGATAGGAAGAGCGGCCGAGCAAAGCGATTCGATTCTAGCTCTTGCCCCTCTTCCAAGTCCGGAGACCCAGCAGGCCGAAAAGCAAGATCGCGGGCGCCGTGGGTTCGGGCACGGCAAGGATATTGTCGATCCCCATCGACGAGGCGATGCTCGTCCCACCGCTGCTCGCCGAACCCGCATCGTGCCGAAACATCAGTTGGAGGACGTTCTGCGAAGTGAAGTC
>JAYROD010000410.1:0-2833 GCA_041911835.1 Fimbriimonadaceae bacterium
AACCCTCGCTCGACGGTTGGAACGGTCACCGAGATTTATGATTACCTCCGAATCCTCTATGCTCGGGTCGGGGTGCCGCACTGCCCGAACGGCCACGGACCGATCGAGCGCCAATCGACCGATCAGATCGTCGATGCGGCGCTCGAGCTGCCAGAGGGCACGAAGCTGCAGGTGCTCGCTCCAATCGTTCAGGGTCGCAAGGGCGAGTACAAGAGCGTGCTGCAAGAAATCAATCGCGCGGGCTATGTACGCGTGCGGGTTGACGGGCAGGTTTATGAAGTCACCGACGACATCCCGATGGACCGGTATAAGCAACATACGATCGAGGTGGTCGTTGACCGTTTGGTGATGAAAGAAGGCATAGGGCGTAGGCTGAGCGACTCCATTGAGGCGGCCTTGAAAATGGGCAAGGGGATGGTCGTCCTGAGTTGGGAAGGCACCAATGCAAAAGGCAAACCGACGACCGAAGAGCGAACGTATTCCGAGTCTTATTCGTGCGCTCTCTGCGGCTTTTCAATGCCGGAACCCGAACCCCGCATCTTCTCCTTCAACTCGCCGTATGGAGCGTGCCCAGAGTGCACAGGCCTCGGAACGAAGACCGAATTCGACCCCGACCTCATCATCCCCGACCCATCCAAGCCGCTGAGAGATGGGGCGATTGCGCCGTTTGTTTACAAGTCTGGCGAAACCAAGGACTGGTGGCCCGACCTGCTCGATGCCGTCGGACGAGCGAAGGGCTTCGATGCCAATTTGCCGGTCAGCGAACTCGACGCCGACGCCATGGACGCCGTGATGAACGGTCTCGAAGAACCGGTCACCGTCCATATGCGCTACGGAAAGACCGAGCGCCAATTCAAAACGCAATGGGACGGAGTGCTGGCCGCTTTGAAGAAGCGTTTCGAGCAGACCGAGAGCGAATGGGTCCGCAACGACCTGCAACAGTACCAAAGCACAAAGCCTTGTCCGGTTTGCCAGGGCAAACGCCTAAAACCGGAAACGCTCGGCGTGCTGCTCGCGGGCAAGCACATTGCCGAAGTCGCCGCGATGCCGGTGGCGGATTCGCTGGAGTTCTTTCAAGGACTGACCAAGAAGCTCAACAAGCGACAGCTCGCCATCGGGGAACGAGCGATCAAAGAAGTCTTGGAGAGACTCCGGTTCCTCTTCGATGTTGGGCTATCCTATCTGACTTTGGACCGGAACGCAAGAACGCTAGCCGGCGGCGAGGCCCAGAGAATCCGGCTTGCGACCCAAATCGGAAGCGGACTCATGGGATGCCTCTACATCCTCGATGAACCGAGCATCGGTCTACACCAAAGAGATAATCGAAAACTGATCGAGACGCTGCAGCGGCTGAGAGACCTCGGCAATACCGTCATCGTCGTCGAGCATGATGAAGACACCATGCGCGCGGCGGATTGGCTCATCGAGTTGGGCCCCGGCGCTGGAGAGCATGGCGGCGTCATCGTCGCCGAAGGGACGGTCAAGGACTTTCTCAAATCCAACTGCGCTACGGCTCGCTATTTGAATGGCAAGGATCAGATCGAGGTACCCAAAAAGCGCAGGGAGCCGCGAGCGCCGATGCCCCTGGGAGCGGCGAAGAGCAATAACGGAAAACGATCCACCAAAAAGGTCTCCAAGGCGAAGGCATAAGCTACACTCCCCGCATGGGAGCTTCGTATTTCGATGCCATTCGCGATGGGCTGCAGGGAGTACTCGACCTCTTTCTCAAGATCGCGCTCCCGATTGGGATCTTTCTCGGATTACTCATTGCGGCGAGCATTGTCGTCTTCGCGCTGAAAGGCGGGGCCTCCGGAATCGATTGGACAGCCTTCCGTAAAGGCGCGAACAGAACTCTCGAATTCCTCGGCATCGGGTTGCTCGTCGTATGCCTGTGGTCGGGCCTCAAAGAGGCTCAGCCCAAAGCACGAGAAGATATTGAGTGGCGCGAATCCGCCGAAGCCAGCGCCAATCCCGCTCCAGAAGCGCCACCGATCGACCAGTACGGGCCTGTCGCGGCACGGATGGTTGAGAAGACCTACACGAGAACCCTAACGCTCCCTCCGGACTTTCTCCAGCGCATCGGCACGGACAGCATTGGCGCGTTGGCCCCATACCTCACCGATCCGACCGCCGAGAACGTGCTCAAGTTGGTCGATAGTTTTAAGCGGAGCGGCTCCGACGTCGTGTTTTCTCGCGAGCTCACTCGCCTGGATGAGGACCCCATTCCATTTGACAGCTCGGATATCAAGCTGACCTTTCATCGGCTGCAGGAACAGGCGTTCGAGGTGGACATGACGGCCACTTACACGTGCTCGAACCCGGACTCCGCCCCCATGAAGGGTCGCTTCCTCTTCACACTCCCTCAAAGCGGAGGCACCGTACAAGACTTGAAGATCAGCGTCGGGGGCCAAGATGTGCCGGAACCCGACGAGCGCGGCGCGTATGTTTGGCAAGGGGACCTTGCTCCCGGTGAGAAGAAACAGGCCGTCATCCATTACAGGTCGATCGGCGAGCGCACCTGGAGTTACGATCTGGGTTCCAACCGTCGTCGTGTGAAATCTTTCGCGCTGACGGCTGCGGTCGATGGGCCCGTTCAGTATCGGCGAGGGAGCATCTTGCCAACGAGCAAAACGGCGAGCACCGTCACATGGAATCTATCGAACGTCGTGACGTCCCAGCAGATCGCGCTTCAATTTCCACCCGATATCCGAGTGCGAGACGCCTATCTTCAGGGGCTGTCGATGCTGCCACCGACGCTTATCTTATTGGCTCTTGGGCTCCTCGCCGTTTCTTGGCGGATCGGCGTATCGATCCCAATCGCGAAGTTTGGATT
>JAYROD010000411.1:0-9637 GCA_041911835.1 Fimbriimonadaceae bacterium
AGTTCGCGCCAGTTGAGCACTTCGCCCGCGATCGGATACTGAATCACCAGCTCCTGGAGCACTTCAGCGCCGGTTGCGTACCCGGTTTTGGTCTTCTTCGCGCCAGGGATCCCCAGCTTGTCAAAGAGGACTTCGCCGAGTTGCTTGGGTGACGCGATGAGGAACTCCTGGCCCGCCATTTCGTAAATGCGCTGAGCGGTTTGTTCGATGGACACCGAGAGCGATTTTGAGAAGTCCTCCAGGAATCCTCGATTGACCACGATTCCCGCCATTTCCATCTCCGCGAGAATCGGCACGAGTGGGAGCTCCATCGTCGTCAGGACGCCCTTTTGTCCTTCCTTCTCAAGCCGCTCGTCGAGCACGGTGGCCAGCCGTTCGCAAGCGATGGCTTGACCTTCGGTCGTTTCAGGCGGCGGGGTATCCAGGTAACCCTGAACGAGGTCACGGAAGGCGTAGGACGATCGCCCCGATTGAAGCACGTATCCGGCGAGCATCGTGTCCATCAGCGGTGGCGTAAGCGTTGCGCTAATCAACTTATAGAGCGGCTTGGAATCGTGTACCATCGCAAGCTCGGGGTGCATGCCAAACCAGGCTATCGCGTCTTCGTGCCTGACTGTCTTGACCTCGCCGCCGATCGCGATCGATGCTTCGCCTCGGACGGTGTCGTCTTCGAACATGGCGCCTTGTGCGCCTTGCGCCGAAAGCATCATCGCATACGGTCTTCCCGCTGCCCATTTTTCGATTTCGGCGACGCTTTTGAGGCTGCCGATCGATTTCGGGGCGAACGAATCGGCGACAACTTCCGCAACTTCGACTTTAGGCGCGAATCCATCGACGTAAGGGCCCAGCACCTGTTCGAGCTTCTTGGCATGGCTCCGGAACTCAAGGGACTCCATGAATTTCCGTGCGTTCCCAAGTTGGTCGGCGGTGAGTCGGTACGGCTTGAAGTCGTACTGGAAGGGGGCATAACGCTCGATCGTAGCCAGCCATTTGGACTTCTTCATCTGCTCGATGTTCGGCTCGATCTTCTTCCGGTACTTCTCTTCGACCTCGTCGAAGCGGTCGAGCATTTGCTCGATATGACCGAACTTCTGGATGAGGTAGCTGGCGGTCTTTTCACCTATTCCCGGCACCCCCGGGATGTTGTCGCTCGGGTCCCCGACCATCGCCTTATAGTCCGTGATGAACCCGGGACCAAAGCCGTACCTGCCCTCGATGGCCTGCGGATTGTATGTCACGACATCGGTTACTCCCGTGCGCGTCGTCATGACCGAGACGACGTTGTCAACCAATTGGAGTTGATCGAGGTCGCCGGTGATGATCGTGGTCGAGTACCCGTTCTCTTCGGCCTCTCGAGCTACCGTACCAACGACGTCGTCCGCCTCGTATCCGGGCAACTCGATGCTCGGAATACCGAGCGCAGCGATCAAGTCTCGAGACACGGGAAACTGAACGACCAACTCTTCCGGCGTCTCTCTTCGGGTGCCTTTGTATTCGGCGTACTCGGCGTGTCGAAAAGTCTTCCCCGGCGCATCGAGCGCGACGACGATCGCATCTGGCCGTTGAGCTTCGATCAGGTTGAAGAGCATGCTGGTGAAGCCGAAGAGCGCGTTCGTGGGTCGGCCATCGCTCGTGCTCAGAAAGCGGGTGCCGTAAAAGGCGCGAAAAAGGAGGCTGTAGCCATCGATGATGACCAATCGCTTGTCAGCCATGGGCCAACATTACCCTTGCCCAGCGTCGCGATGTGTCCCGGCACAAATACGGAGGCATTCTCAAGACTTGAGGCCGATTCAAGGGTATACTGCGACCCTGGCTCGATCCAGAATGCATCCCAAATTCCGAACAGGCCGCGATGGCTGGTCGGTTTATTTTTGAGGGAGGAAATGGTTTACAGGCCTCTTCGGTACGAACAAATGATGAAAGCCGCCGAAGGCTTTGATGTCCGGGCTCGCCGGATGTTCAATGGTATGGGCGTGTACACCGGCGAGCGGATGTTTGCTTTCCTCATCGACGAGGACATCGGCCTCAAGCTCGCGCCACCCGACTATGAAGTCGCGCTCAAGCTTCCGGGCGCCGACGTCCTCAGAACCGATCCCGAGGCGGAGCCCATGCGAGAATATGTGCGGATGCCGAGGGAGATCCTCGACAACTACGAGACCTTTACCTATTGGGTGCAGCGCAGCGCCGAGTACGTCCAAAGCAAGAACGTGCATTGAGCAAGCCGTCACGCTCCGCCGATGGGCCTGCGAGCGTCCTTAGCATCAGCCCGTGCAAAAGATAGCAGTTATCACGAGCGGCGGCGATTCGCCCGGAATGAACGCGGCCATCCGCGGTGTCGTCCGAGCGGCGATCGGTCGAGGAGCGGAGGTCGTCGGCTTTCTCCACGGATTCCAGGGCATCATTTCCAACGAATCCATGCGCATGGATTCCAAGTCGGTTGGCGGGATTATTTCCTATGGCGGAACGATTCTGCGCACAGCGCGGAGCCGGGAGTTTCAGACCGTCGAGGGCAGGCAAAAGGCATACGACAATTTGATCAAGTCCCATGTCAACGGCCTGGTGGTCATCGGTGGAGACGGTTCGCTTACAGGCGCACGGGTTCTGTACGAAGAGTTCGAATTTCCTGTCGTCGGCGTCCCGGGCTCGATCGATAACGACATTTCGGGGACGGATCACTCGATCGGATTCGACACGGCGGTCAACACGGCGCTCGAGGCGATTGATAAGGTGCGCGATACCGCTTATTCTCATGAGCGCGTTTTCGTGATCGAAGTCATGGGTCGGCGAAACGGCTTCATCGCTCTCGAAGCAGGTCTGGCAGGCGGGGCCGAGGCTGTAATCATCCCCGAACTGCCGTATTCCCTGCTCGAAATCTGCGCCAACCTGCGCGAAATGCGTCAGAAGGGAAAACGAAGCAGCATCATCATCGTCGCGGAAGGCGCTTCGCGAGGAAGCGACATCACCGATTTCATCAAGAAGAACACGGGCTTTGAAGTACGCAATCTGGTGCTCGGACACATGCAGCGAGGTGGGAGCCCGACGGCGTTCGATCGGGTCCTGGCGCTGAGACTCGGCGCGTACGCTGCCAACCGGCTAATCAGCGGTTTCCACGGCGAGATGGTCGGCGTCGATGGAGGACGGCTTGTCTCCCATCCTCTGAGCTATGTGCTGAGCACGGAGCGTACGATCGACCCGGAACGGTTGCTGCTGGTCGAAGTGATGGCTCGATGATCTTGGCAGTCTCCTTGAACCCAACCGTCGACCGCACTCTCTTCGTCGACGAGCTGAAGGTGGGGGACACGAATCGCGTCGTTCGCACCGAGACCGACGCAGGGGGCAAGGGAATCAACCTCGCCCGAGTTGCCGCCGAGCTGGGAGCGGAAGCTCATGTGATCGCCTTCCTTGGAGGAGGGCCGGGCGAGTTTGTTCGTCGTGTGCTCATGACCGAGGGCGTCTCGCTTACGGCAATTGAAACTGAAGAAGAGACTCGGATCAACGTTTGCATCGAATCGCCACAAAGTGGTCCCCCCACAATGCTCAATGAACGTGGGCCCACGGTTTCATCGGAGAACTGGAGCCAAATGCTCGAACTGGTGAAGCCGCTCGCCGCGCGAGCCTCGTGGGTGGCGATAGGCGGATCGATCCCACCTGGCGCACCTCCGGACAGCATGAAGACCCTCATCGAAATTACCCATAACCAGCGAGCCAAGGCGCTGCTCGACGCCGACGGGGCGCCGTTTGTCTTGGGGATGGAGGCCGGGCCTGAAATGATCAAACCTAACGTTCTGGAGGCCGAGCGATATCTTGGTAGAGAACTGCGAACCGACGCACAGGCCTTCGCAGCAGTCCGAGACTTGGCCGATCGGGGACCACAATATGTGGTTCTGAGTCGAGGAGAGCTTGGCGCGATTCTGGCGTGCGATGACGGCGTCTTCGATGCCAGATCCCCCCGGATCAGACAGGTCAGCACGATCGGAAGTGGCGATTCGTTGCTGGGGGCGATGCTTGCCGCGCTCGAGCAGGGGAAGGACACTCAGGAGGCGCTTCGCTGGGGAGTGGCCGCAGGAGCGGCCACGGCCATGACGAACGGCGCGTCGATCGCTTCATTGGAGCAGGTGGAGGCGCTGCTGCCGGCCGTCTCCATTCAGCGTCAAAGCTGAGCCCTGTGCTACCATTACTCAGCGATTTTGAAGGTACGAGGGTCCAGATTTGGCAATTGATACAAGCGATTTTCGGAACGGCATGGCGTTCTATCTTGACGGCGCGGTTTACACCATCGTCGAATTCCAGCATGTCAAGCCTGGAAAGGGCGGAGCGTTCGTCCGCACCAAATTACGCAATCTGAAGACCGGCGCGACCCTTGAAAAAACTTTTCGCTCGGGGGAAAAGGTCGATCCGGCCTACATCGAAAAGAGCAAGATGCAGTTCCTCTATCGGCAAGGCGGGGAACTCATCCTCATGGATTTGGATACTTATGAACAGACTCACGTGCCGGAAGAAGCGATTGGAAGCCAAGCAAAGTATCTGAAAGAGGAAATGGAATTGCAGGCCATGATGGTTGACGGCCAGCCGATTGGCTATGAGGTCCCCAACTTCGTGGAGCTCGAAGTGGTTGAAACCGATCCAGGGTATAAGGGCGATACGGTGAGCGGGAGCAGCCAGAAGCCGGCCAAGCTCGAAACGGGTGCGGTTGTCAACGTTCCATTTCACATCAACGAAGGCGATATCGTGAAGGTCGATACCCGAACCGACAGCTACCTGGAGCGCGTCACTAAAAAGTAGCCCGCGCTATCCTTCAAATGGGAACTCCTGGATTTAGCCCGACCCGCGACTCCGACGATTTTTTCGCCAGACTCCTCGATGGAGCTGCCCGCCTGCTCTTCTGGTGTGGGGCAATCGCGACCGGAATTAGCCTGGCCTTCTTGATCTACACCTTTTTCGTCTTCGCGGGGGGCACGCCTGCGACGGATCCGAATCACGCTCTCGCGAACGTCGATCTTTTCAAAAAGGTCATCATCGTTGCGATCGTCGCCTTGTGCATCGGAACCAGCTACCTCTTTTGGGGCGAGGAAACGCTTGGTCCCATACAACTGATCGGGTCGGCGGCGCTTCTATTCTCTCCGTTCTATCTGCCTCAGCTTGCTGGACAGTCGGGGCAAAGTGAGGTTGCTGGAAACGCGCTGTCGGCGATCCAACTCGGGGGAGCGTTCGGCGGGCTCGTCGCCTTGATAACGATCGTCATCGACGTCGCCGGTCGGGTCAAAGTCCGGGTCAAGCAAGGCACGAAGGCCGATCAGCTGAAGTACGGCAAGGGCATTAAGGAAGAGCGGGACATTCAGAACGTCTTTATGGGGAAGTGTTGGCAGCTTCCGTACTGCCGCAAATTCGTGCGTGAGAAGTGCCCGATTTACCATGCCCGGACGACTTGTTGGAAAGAGCGAGTTGGCTGCATGTGCGAGGAGTCGGTTATCCAAAACGCGATGTCCGGCAAGACGATCCCCAAGGACATTGTCGCGGCAGCGAAGTTCATTCCTTACAACAACAAGCTCACGCCAAATCAGAAGCAAGAACGCTGCCGTCAGTGCGTGATCTTCAACGAGCACCAGAAGCACAAGTACAAGCTCGCGATGCCCGTCGCCATAGCAGGGGTCGCAGGGCTTTATGTGCTCGGGCGAGAGCCGATGAAGGCCTGGCTCGGAGGTCTGCTCAACCGCGTAGACAGCATCATTGGCACAGCGACCTATCGGGCGCAGACCGAAGAACATCTCCGGGGAGTGGACTCGGCGGGTCTCTTCGCATTCAAGGAGATCCTGCTCTTCTGCATGATGCTCGTGTTGCTCGCCTACCTCATGAAGCTCATCGAGTATTTGTTCTTCCGAGCCAAGATTTAAGCCTATGGCCGTCTCTGCGAACCCGATCACACTGAACGGCTCGCATGGAGAAGGCGGCAGCTTCTTACTCCGCACGGCGCTTGCCATGGCAGCACTCACACAGCAGCCGCTCAAGATTAACAACATTCGAGGAGCGACACGCAAGCCGGGCATTACGTCGGAAGACCTGACCTTCATTCGGGCGCTCTCGAAAATCTGCGGCGCCGATTGCGAAGGCGACGAATTGGAGTCGATCGCACTCTCCTTTAACCCAAAGCACGCGGCACGCCGAATCGTCGATACGCTCGATATTCAGGAACACGAAAAGGGGAACATCCCGGGCAACGCGCTCATCGTGCTTCACGCTCTATTGCCGGTGCTAGCCAAGGCGGGCGCCATCTCGCGAGTGACGGTAAAGGGCGAGACCTATAACCCCAACACGCTGACATTCGACGCATTCGAGCGGGTCACTTTGGCCGTCCATCGTAAGCAGGGAATCTATGCCTATCCTCAACTCATTCACGCGGGCTATGGCTACGGAGGACGGGGCGAGGTGTCCCTCGAAATCGAGCCTAGCGCACTGAATGGTATCGACTGGACCAGGCGCGGCGTGCTCAAAGGAGTGACCGTGGTCATCGCCTCTTCGGACGTGCCGCCGGACATCATGGAGCGTGGGTCCAAGCAGGCTCAGAAGCTCTTGGACGAAGTCGGCGTGAAGGCGGAAGTCGACTGCATCGAAGTGCCTTCCTTTGCGCCCGGAGTCTTCGTGACCTTCATCGGGGAGTTCGAATCGGGCATGGGCAGCGCTGGAGCAATGGGCGCTCGTGGACTCCGAATGGAGGTCGTCGTTAACCGCTGTTTCAACGATTTTATGGAGTGGTACAAGACGGACGCTAGCGTCGACCCATATCTGGCCGATCAGATTCTCTTGCCAGCCGCCTTGGCCGAGGGTGAAACGGCCTTCACCACGAGTCTGGTTACTCAGCGCCTACAAACAACCACATGGGTCATCAAGCAGTTCCTTCCGATCCATATCACGCTGCATGGCCAGATCGGCGAGCCGGGCACGGTTAAGGTGAATCCTTCCTAACCGCCCGTTCCACGATCCTTGCGGTAACGTCCATACGAATGGGTTTAGTTTCGGATTGGACCGTCGACTACGGCCAAGGACCCCGGGCAATTCGTGTCCCCCACGCCTGGGGCCAAGAAGTCGATCTCAGATGGGAGGGTCCCGCGATCTATCGCACGTCGCTGGAGCTTGGAGACGCTCCTTCTTGGCTCGTGTTCCATGGCGTCTCGTATGCAGCCGATGTGCTTGTCGAAGGCGAACGCGTCGGACGGCACGAAGGTATTTGGGATGCCTTTTCGATCTCTCTCGAACGCTTCAGTGGTAGGCGCGTTCAGGTCGAGGTGCATGTCGTCAAGAATGGTGGTCCGACCTTCCCTGTTCGGGATGTCGCCAGTGGGTTTTTGCCTTATGTATTTCACACTTTCGGAGGGCTATATGGCGAGGTCGAGCACATCGAATCGTCAACCGACCCGCTGGCCAACGAAGCACCGGCGCCCCCGTCGAGAGTCGGCGTCGACGGACACCGGCTAACGCTCGAAGGGAAGCCATTCTATGTCCGCGGACTCTTGCACTGGGGCTGGTTTCCGGAGTTAGGGCATCCGAATCCCCCCGACGACGTGATACGGGCCGAAGTTCGAGCGGCGAAGGCCGGAGGCTTCAACCTGGTCAAGTTCTGCCTGTGGGTGCCGTCCCATCGCTATCTCGAAATCCTGGCTGAGGAGGAAATGGACGCTTGGCTCGAATTGCCTCTCTGGGATCCGACTCCCGATGCCGAAGCGCAAGAGAGGATTTTCTGCGAACTCGAACGGGTGGTGCGCCAATATCGCAGCCACGGCAACATCGCAATTTGGACCTGCGGATGTGAATTGTCGGGCACAACGTCTCCTGAGTATCGCAAACGATTGGTCGAGATGGTGAAGAGCCTGACTGGCAGTCCGATGGTCAAGGACAACTCGGGGGGCGCAGAAATGTATGGCGGCGACCCTCGAGAGTTCGGCGATTTCGAGGACTTCCATCCGTACTGCGATTTGCACTTCTATCCCGAAGTCCTCGATTCGCTGCTTCCAGGCCCAAGGCCCTCCAGGCCGCTTCTCCTCGGAGAATTCAACGACTACGATGTCTGCCGGGACCTGGCCGAGTTCAAGTCTAAACGACCCTACTGGCTGAGCCGCGACCCTGCTGTCAACGACCAGGGTGTGCGATGGCAGCACGTCCTGCCCGATGTGATCGAGAATGATCCGATCGCGGGAGAGCGATTGGAGTCGGCGATTTCCGGATCGTGGTCAAAGTCTGAGTTCATTCGGCAGCGCGTGTACGAAGCAGTCCGCGCGCGACGACAGATTTCGGGATTCGTGATCACTGGCTGGAGAGACACGCCAATTTCGAGTTCGGGGTTCTTCGATGGCGATGGCTCGCCAAAGCGGCTCCATTGGATGCCGACTCATCCGGAGGACGTCGCGTTTATCGTCCCACGAAGACGGCCTCCTTGGGTGCGCGGTGGCAATAGGACTGGATGGCAAGACTCTCACAACCATTTTGTTGGGCCGATCAACGTTCAGCTTGGTTTCGCGACCGTGCGAGGAATAGATGAGCCAATTGGCTGGGACATTTGGGCCGGAGATCGAATGATCGAAGCAGGCGAGTGCCTTGCTGCGCTGAGTCCGTTGGAATCGCGTTTGATCGGGGAGGCCACGGCGATGGTCGATCGGCCCGCCGATCTCGAACTTCGTATTCCGAAAACGGGTCAGAGTTGGAGACTGTCCGTCTTCGCCCCGCCGATCAAGACGATCGACCGATGGTCCATCGTCGATCCGGAGGAGCGGTTCCGCGGGATCCAATTTTCCGGTGGAGAGAACCGAATTGCCACCCAGATTATCGATCCTAGAACCTCCGGTTCGGTCGCCGGCGACGAACTCTTCTTTTTGGCAGGCGGCCCTTGTACCGTTTCGATGCCGTTTTGGAGGGAGTGCGCGTTCGAATACGCCACGGAAGCTCGCGGAGGTACCGCCAGCCGTTTTGTTGAATGCTTTGCAGACAATTGGGACAGGCTTCTGCCGATCGCTCCCGACTGCGCTCTCGATCTCCAGAAGCTCAATGAGGCCTTCGGGTTAGAGTTTCAGAAAGTCATGACCCGTCTTGACACGCGGACCTATCGAAGACACGCTATCCTGGCGATCGCGACGACTGGGTCGCGTCAAGTTTGCGTCACAACATTGAGGCCGGATGGAGGACTCGGATGCCAACCATACGGGGTGCTGCAAAATCCGGCCGGGTGGCGACTACTCGAACTGCTGATGGACCTAAAGTGCGATGTATCGACTCCCAACGGACTCACGGAACCTGAGGGTAGTATCTCCTGAGCGCGAGCCGGTAGCTCAGTCGGTAGAGCAACGCCCTTTTAAGGCGTGGGTCCTGGGTTCGAGTCCCAGCCGGCTCACCACCGCCTTTCGCGGTCCGTGATTGGATCGCGGGGGGCGGACCTCTCCCGCAGGTACCCTTCTTCCATGTCCGAGCTTCCGCTTACCTACAGGGATTCCGGCGTCGATATCGAGGGAGCGAATCAGGCGCTTAAACGCGTGTTCGAATCCATCCGGGCAACTCAGGGGGATCGCGTACTCGGGGGCGTTGGGGGATTCGGTGGCCTCTTCGATAACCGATTTCCGGAGATGGAGTTCCCGGTTTTGGTAACAAGTATCGA
>JAYROD010000412.1:0-3647 GCA_041911835.1 Fimbriimonadaceae bacterium
AGAAGTTGTTGGAGGCCGTCGGACCGGACGTCCTTCGTCGACACATTCCCGCTAGCCTCGCCCAGGTCGTTGAGGCCGAGCACGGCCCACTTTCTGAGGTAGGCCTTGGGAAGCTCATGATGGTCGTCTATGGCCTTGGGTTCGCCGCAGTCTATGGCCTGTACGCGCTGCTGTACCTCCACGCCTACCGAAAAAGGACACTGCTGGAATTGGACGCCGCCGAATTGGTGGCAACACGTGGGTGCTTTCAAGAGAATCTCATACTGGCAGCGATCGGCCTTCTCTCCGTGGGATTCGCGGTGATCCGAGGTGAATACACCACACTGATGTCGGGGTTTGCCTATTGGCTCATCCCCATCGTCATGTGGATCCATGGGACCCGAACCGGAGCGAAGGTTCGGGCTGCGCGGAATCGCTAGCTTGAGCTTCGGACTACCGAATCTGTTCCCGAGAATTGACGTCTACAACCGCGGCGATGGTCAAATTCGCTTTGATGACTTGGAACAGTTTCGAGCCCTGGATGACGTAGGCGCACCGCTCATCGAGCCGGAGATTCGGAGCCTGCCCCATCGTATTGCCGTCACCGAGCCTCACCTCGCCGACTTGAGTCAGCCCATTCTTGCTGAATTTCTTGAGCGCTCCATCCGAAAGGACATATACGAATTCGTCGTCGACCTCCATAGCTTTGGGTGGATTCATCCAGCCCATTTGGCCCCCGGAAGCCGCCTGCATACCGCCTGCGCTGGCAGATTGATTTCCAGAAGATGAGCTCGTGGCGCCGCTTCTGCTCGAAGCCGTAGCTGTCGCAGCGGCCTGTCCATTCCTCGATGTAGAGGTCTGGGTGCTGGTCGATTGCGACTGCTGCGATTGCTGCGCCCATGCGAGGACAAGCGCCGCCATCACGAATCCGACTGCAAAGATCGCCTTAAACCGATTCATTGTCTTCCTCCTTGGCCCAAATAGGGTTTGAAACCCGAGTCAAAGGGAAGACGGGTGCAGCGCCGCGCGGTGTTCGAAATCATGCGCGCCGATCAGTTTTTCTTGGAGACCCACCGGTCGCCTTGTTTCACATACTTTTCTTTGACCGCCGCCCAGGCCACCTTGAAAGCTATCTCTTCGGGGCTCTCCTTTGGATCTCGGCGCTTCGACGGCTCTTGGTACTGTTCGTATGCGTGGTTAAAGGCATCCTTGAAGATGTCCTGAGCGTGGGCGGGTAGATGATTCTTTACGCTCTCGGGTAAGTCGTTTCTCGTTAGGTACGGCATGAATAACCTCCCGTAGCTGCCCTTCACTTATTCGAACGAGAAGCAATGCGAAACGTCGGCATCTATTCCCATTCGATTGTCGCTGGAGGCTTACTGGTGAGATCGTAGAGGACTCGGTTGACGCCGACTACCTCATTGACGATTCGGGTAGCGATCTCATCGAGAGCATCGAAGGGAAGCGGCGCTGCCGTCGCCGTCATCGCATCCTCGCTCTGAACGGCTCGGAGGACGATTGGGTGCTGGTAAGTGCGTTCGTCACCCATCACGCCAACGCTCTGGACATCCAAGAGGGCGGCGTAGGACTGCCAGATGTTCCGATGGAGGCCTCGCTCGCGCAGAATTGATCTGAAAATCCAGTCGGCGTCCTGGACGATCTTGACCCTTCCCGGCGTGACTTCACCCAGGATCCTCACTGCCAATCCGGGGCCTGGGAACGGTTCACGATCGACCATTTCATCTGGAAGACCCAGCTTTCGCCCAACCTCCCGAACCTCGTCTTTGAAGAGCCACTTGAGCGGCTCGATGACCTTGAGCTTCATCCAATCGGGAAGGCCGCCAACGTTATGGTGTGTTTTGATTTTCGCGGCCGTCGGGGATCCGGACTCGATCACGTCGGGGTACAGGGTGCCCTGAGCGAGGAAGTCACAACCTTTGAGTTCGTCGGCATGGCGTTCAAAACTGCGGACGAACTCGGCTCCGATTATCTTGCGCTTCTGCTCCGGATCGGTGATGCCCTTGAGGGCGCCGAAGAACTGTTCCTGGGCGTCAATCGCAACCAGACGCGGATGAAAATGCGATGTGAACGCTTCGACGACCTGCTCGGCTTCGCCTTTGCGCAGGAGGCCGTGATTGATGAACACGCACGTGACGCGATCCCCCACGGCCCTGCTCATCAACGCCGCGACCACGGAGCTATCGACCCCGCCGCTGACCGCGCAGAGAACTCTCTTATCGCCCACTTGGCTCCGAATCTCTTCGACGGATTCATCGATGAACGATTCGCTGTTCCAGTCGCCTTTGAGTCCCGCCTTATCGAACAGGAACTTCCTCAGCAACGAACGTCCATCGGGCGTGTGGGTGACTTCGGGATGGAATTGCACGGCATATTGGCGTTCGGCCTCGTTCTCCATCGCCGCGACAGGGCAAGATTCGGTGGAAGCCGTCACAACGAATCCATTCGGGGCAGCAAGCACCTGATCGCCATGACTCATCCAAACCTGGGGATCGCCCAAAGCCGAGACCAACGATTGGGACGCCAATTGTGTGAGATGCCTCTTGCCATATTCGCGGTCTTCGGCATTCTCGACGTGTCCGCCCAGTAAGTGGGCCATCAACTGCTGTCCATAGCAGATGGCGAGGGTTGGAATGCCCTTGAGAACGCCAAGATCCATGGTTGGAGCTTCGTGTTCGAGCACGGAACGAGGTCCACCGCTCAGGATTACCGCGGATGGCCTTTCTCGGCGAACCGCTTCGGTCGCGGTGCTCCATGGAGTCATTTCGCTAAAAACGCCCAATTCGCGCACCCGTCGGACTATCAACTGGGTGTATTGGCCCCCGAAGTCGATGACAAGGACCTTTTGGTGCACCATGACCATAACAGAGTGTGGGACAAAACCGGTGCTTCTCGCAAGCGGCACGGTGAGCGTGTGCGCCGAGTCGATTTCAGCCGTAATAATGTGCATATGAAGTCGATTGGTTGCCTCGCGCTTGTGTTTCTGATTACCGTTCTCGGCTGTGCCAGCAAGCCGCAGAGTATCGTGGGAACTTGGGAGCTGCAGCCCAGTGAAGAATGGGTCGAGAAGTCCAAAGCATCGGGCAATGCGCCTCCGGCTGGAGAATTTACATTCAGCGCCGATGGAACTTGCCATCTGACCCGCGCCGCCGACGGCGGCAGAATGGACATCTCAGGCACCTACACGGTCACCGGCGATAAGGTTGAAGTGATGGTCAAGGAAATCAATGGCCAGATCTCGCCGAATCCGGAGGGAACGCGGCAAGTTGGCACGCTCTCGAATGGACGCTCGGCCCTTACGATCAACGGCCTGACATTCGTACGATAAAGATTCGGCGCCCGGACGAACTGAGTCGTCCGAGCGCCGCGCCAACAAATGCGGAGACTTATTTGCTTTTGATAGTGACTGTCTGCCCGTCCTGGCTGATCGAGATCGTCCAATCGCCCTTCATTTTCGAAAGCCCGAGTAAGGCCTTCTGCTTCTCAGTGAGATCGTCCGGAGTGAGATAGCCCTGCTTGCTCTGCTTCTCCTTTTGTTCGGCGGTCAGGCTGTCCAAAAGGGATTTGCTATCCATCGACGGAACGACTGCGATCTTCGGCATATCGGTTCGTAGGTCCTCGAGTCCCTTGAATTTCAGATTCTTAAGGTC
>JAYROD010000413.1:0-4152 GCA_041911835.1 Fimbriimonadaceae bacterium
AAGGGATAGACCCATCTAAATGGGAAAGCATCGCTCTCGTTGGGTATCCGCGTTTCGATGTTGAGCGTCTGAAGTCCTCCAAGCGGCGCGCGCGCCAGCACGTTGCCTCTCGCATCGCACGCATACGAAGAGCCGGTCGAAGCAGAGCGGAACATCGGAATTCCATTCTCCACTGCTCTCCATACACAAGAGGAGGCCAACTGCTCCGGCGCCGGAGTGCCGACGAACCAATCGTCTACCGAAATCACCGCGAGCATCTGCGCGCCCATCTGAGCTTGAAGATTCGGTATGTTTGGAAAGAGCTCTTCAAAGCAAACAACCGGAGCGACCTTCAATTGCCCAATCTTGAGTACCTTTATCTCGTTGCCCGGTTGAAGATCTCCGCCCGGAAGATCGAATGCCTTCAAGAACGGAAGGTGCTCGCGATAAGGGACGTACTCCCCAAAAACGACCAACCTTGTCTTATCCTCGTACTGCCACTCGCCGTCATATGAGTAGGCCGTCTGGTAGGTTGGCCCGGTGCCTCGCTGTCCACCGAACAGGACGGGCAACGGTGGTGTCATGCCGAAAGGCGTGTTCGGTGGCAATTCGTCTCCCCCGCGAGCCAATCCTTCCGGAAGAATGAGGAGGTCTGCTCCATATTCTACGGCGCGCTTGAATTGTGTTTGGCAGGCGGCTCGCAACTGTGAGAACTCGGTGCGCTTGTCTCCGAATGCCAGATCGACTCCCGTCTGGCCGATCGTTATCTTTCTCATCTCCCCAGGGGTCGCTTGCTGATAACGGCCAAGCGATAGGAACAGAAAGGCCACTGCGACGATCGTCATCTGCAGCACCTGGCGCTTGCTGGATGGGGTCACTTCGGATTTATCACCGAGAAGAACCGCTGCGATGACGTTGATCAGCGCCACCCACGATGAAACGAGGAAGATCTGCCCCATGCTTGCGCCTTGGATGATGGGTGGGAGGAACCAGAGAGGCGCGGCCAGTAGACCCCACGGGAATGCCAGCATCGGAAAATAGGCGCGAATCACTTCCACGCCGGCCCAAAGGATAGGGATCATCCAAAGTCTTCGGGAAGCGTAGCAGCGCTGTACGAGCCAGCCGAGAAATCCGAAATACCACATCCCAACTGGCGGGCAGAGCAGCCAAGGTACGGAGCCCAAGAGGTAACTGTGCACCCAGCGGCCGACGAATGGCATGAGCCAAAACATCTGGTACGTCCAGAATAAAGCTCCGAAGGTAAGGCCCGATCGAAACGCTCCCCAAGGTGTCGATTTCTTGAGGCTCAAGAACCATGGGACGAGTGCAACGAATACGAGCAGGCCCAGGTTAAACGGGGGAAAGGCCAGGCTATAGAGGACCGCGGAGAGCGCCGCGGGCCAAGCCTTAAGAATTGATCGGCTGATACGCATCGATCATGGGCGCGCTCGGCGCATCGAGGTGTGTCGTGTCGGCATATCGGAGAAGCTGCCAGGTGCCATTTGGCCGACGCAGCAGTTCCGTGACCGAGGTGTTTCCAAATCGAAGGCTTCGAGCGGTCCATATGGTGCCTCGAAGCATCTGGGCCATCAGCAGCGCTGCGGCTCCGCCGTGCGAAACGACTGCAACTGATTGAAGGGGCGCCTTCTCAAGTCGTTCGACGATCGGCTTCAACCTCTCCCAGACATCGAGCACGGATTCGCCGCCCGGCGGCCGGACGTCGTAGTGCTCCAAACCGCTGGCTTTCGCCACTGAATCTAGATAGTCCCGAACCTGGGAGTAGTCTGCGCCCTCGAGTTCACCAAAGGATCGCTCGCGCAAAAGCTGCGTCGTCTCGAGGGGACCGTTGGTTCTCGCGGCAAGCGCTTCCGCCGTCTGTCTACATCGCTGAAGATCGCTGCAAAGAATGAGGTCGAGCATTTGGCCGCTGAACGATTCCGCAAGCAGCGACGATTGGAGCCGGCCGGCTTCATCCAGCGGTTCGTCGGTATGGCCCTGTGCCCGTCCAGCCAGATTCCACGCAGTTTGACCGTGCCGGACGAGGAAAAGGCGCATGCTGTTCGTTATACCGGACCCATCGCGCCGAGCCGGGCCCGGGCTAACTTAGCGGATTCGAATCGAGGAGGCGATTGACTGCAGGTCGTTTGTCGACCGGCTGCCCGATTGGGACAGCAGGAAGAGCGCAAATCCATCATCGACCCAGCTCACGCAGTAGCACCTCCCGATCATGCCGTGAAGGTATGTGCGATCGGCTTGAGATTCGCTCATGCCCTCGACGTCCTTCGTGTTCGGAATCACTATCAAGGAGAGCGGACCGACGGAGTCTTGGAAGTTGAACATCGTCACCGTGCGGCCGTTCGGAATTCCCTGCAGCACGCTGATGAGTTCAAGTTGGCCGTGTCGAAGGTCGATTGGCGCTCCACCGGTCTTTTCTTGAACGTACTGCTGGACCGTTGCAGGTTCCTTGGAAGCCGGAAGCCCAATCGGCACGAGGCCTGATGCGATGCTTGCCACGTCACCGGTATAGAGCGTGCTGGCGCCATTTCTTCGATTGAGCAGGCCCGCGGAGACGATCGCCACGAGGAAGATCGCACAGAGTCCCCAAGCGTACTTGGAGACGAAGGTCTCCGCCTTCTTAGCTTGGTCGATATTGCGAAGTCTGGCTCTACACGTTTTCCAGACCTCTTCATCGGAAACTGGCGAGCACTGGGTCTTTAGCATAGATCGAAGCTGGACGATGCTCTCATATTCAGCGGCCGCAACCGCATTCTCGTGAATCAGATTCTTCGTTTGCTGAATTGCTTCCGAGGAGAGCTGGCCATCGGCAAGGCCATGAATGTCGAGCCACTGTTCGGGAGTCAGTTCACTCATTCTTGGGCTCCTTGTTTGATGAATCCTTCCTCTCGGGCATAGCGGTCCAATTCTCGCCTCAAAATCGCTCTGCCGCGGGCCAAGCGCGACCTTACGGTCCCAATCGGAACATCCGTCGCCTGTGCAATTTCTTCGTAACTCATGCCTTCAATGTCGCTCAATATCACCGCTGTTCGGAAGTCGGCCGGCACTTTGCTGAGCGCCTCTTCGACTTCTGCGCCAACCATTTCATCCAACGCCATCCGGTCTGGAATCGATCCCTCGGGAGCAACAGGCTCATAGGCCCCTTCCTCATCGAGCGATCCCGTTGGCGCCTCGCGTTGCCGCTGACGGTATCGGTTGATATATAGGTTGGTCAGGATTCGTAAAATCCATGCCTTGAAGTTTCTTCCGTCAAACCGGTCGAAGGCTTCGTAGGCGCGAATAATCGCCTCCTGTGAGAGGTCGGAGGCGTCTTCTCGGTCTCTGGTCAGCCTGAGCGCTGTGCCATAGACTGAAGGAAACACCTCTTCGGCCATTCTTTCGAACCGATCCCGTTGGGGGTTTCCCTTCCGGAAGAGCATGTTCGAAGGAGTGTACCTCTCGCCCAAGTTCAACAGACGTTCGAATGGGGAGAGTTCCCGGCAGAGCCCTTAGTGGAGGGAATTTCTCTTGAAGAACTCCACGATGAGCGGATTTGCCTCCTTTGGGAAGACATGGCCGCCTGGGTGGATGTAGGTGTCGAGCTCGATGCCACCATCGCCCTTTTTGACGGTCAAGTAGCCGTCTTTCTTGCCCTCATCGCCGCTCTTGACACCAATTTGGCGCTCGATCCGGCCGATGCTGAGTTGCTGGCTGATGAACGGTACCACCTGATCTTTCTCGCCGCCAACCACGAATGCCGGTTTGGAACTGGTCCCCAGTCCGACGTTGGGTGCCGCCCCCGGCGCAAAAGCGGCAATGATGTTGGGCCTTTCAGCCCAGAGAAGGTAGGTGAACCTGCCTCCATTTGAAAATCCGCCGACGTAGACTCGGTTTGTGTCAACTTTGATCTTCATTTTGATGTCAGCTAGCGCTTTATCGAAGAACTTCAGGTCGCGGTCATCGTTTTGCCCTTTGCTTTGCTGCCAGCCATTCTTCAGCCCCTGTGGATCGGTTTTCCCAGCAGTTGGCAGGCCTTGAGGATAGACGACAACCGCCTCAGGCCAATATTGCTCGATTTGGAAGGTACGAGCGGCGTTCCGCATATTGCCGCCATGGCCGTGAAACATGAAGACCACGGGCGCGCCGCCGGACGGCACTTGCTTGGAATTCGGCATGTGA
>JAYROD010000414.1:0-3481 GCA_041911835.1 Fimbriimonadaceae bacterium
CGCACAAATCGTCAAGCTCGTCGCGCAGGCGCAACGGTCGCGGGCTCCCATCCAGAAGCTGGCCGACACGGTTTCCGCCTACTTCGTGCCCGGCGTCGTCGTGTGCGCCGTCATCGCTTTCGCAGCGTGGGCGATTTGGGGGCCGCCTCCCGCGATGGCCTATGCCGTTATCAATGCCGTCTCGGTGCTGATCATCGCATGTCCATGCGCACTGGGGCTCGCTACTCCCATGGCGGTGATGGTGGGGACCGGGCGGGCAGCTCATTCAGGGGTTCTGTTCCGGGATGCCGAAGCGCTGGAACTTCTGCAGAAGGTCGATACGCTCGTTTTCGACAAGACCGGCACGTTGACCGAAGGCAAGCCCTCGGTCGTTGGGACATTCGCGATCCCAAGCACCACCGAAGACGTGCTTCTGAAGGTTGCGGGAAGCCTCGAGCAGGGCAGCGAGCACCCCATTGCGGCAGCGATCGTTCGCTATTGCGCCGAAAAGCAGATCGCGCTGCAACCTGTCTCCGAATTCAGATCGATTCCTGGACGCGGGGTTCAAGGGACCATCGAAGGGCAGCCAGCGGCCTTGGGCAATCCAGCTTTCATCACCTCGCTTGGTGTTCCACTGGAGGCAATCGACGTTCAGCTCAATGAGGCCTCGGGGACGATCGTCGTCGTGTCGGTCGAAAGTCGCGCCATTGGATTTCTGACGATAGCGGACGCTCTCAAGCCGACAACGCAAGAAACCATTCAAGAGCTTAAGGCACAGGGGCTCGAACTCGTCATGCTGACCGGCGACAATGCGGTTGCCGCAAATTCGGTTGGCCAGCAGCTCGGCATCCATCGCGTTCTCGCCGGCGTCCAGCCTGATGAAAAGGGCGCGGCAATCCAGGAGCTTCAGGCCCAGGGCAAGATCGTGGCAATGGCGGGGGATGGGGTCAACGATGCGCCGGCGCTCGCCCAAGCCAACGTCGGAATCGCCATGGGGACCGGGACGGACGTCGCCATCGAAAGCTCCGGGGTGACCCTTGTCGGAGGAGACTTACGGGGGGTCGTGCGGGCTCGAAAAGTGAGCAAAGCCACGGTCGCCAACATCAAGCAGAACCTGGCGCTTTCGTTCGGTTACAATGCGCTCGGCGTTCCGCTCGCCGCAGGGGTCTTGTACCCATGGACAGGGCTGCTCCTCAGCCCCATGATCGCCGCAGCAGCCATGAGCCTCAGCTCGGTCAGTGTTATCGGGAATGCCTTAAGGCTTCGAAGGGTGACTCTATGAGGCAGCCTGTGGAGCGGTCATATAGGGCCGGCTGCCGCTGACGTCGCGAGCTATGCACATAACCACGATTCCCGCTTCGGTTTGGATAGGTGAAATCGAGGCGGCGATCGGGAATTCGGAGCCATCCTTTCGCTTGGCAAGGGTAGCCAGGTGATCGCCCATCGGGCGCTTTTCGGGATGCTTCACATAGTCTTCTCGATGCATCGCGTGAATTTTATGGAAGCGCTCCGGCAGCAGGCATTCCATTGATTCACCGATGAGCTCCTCGGGCTTGAATCCAAAAACGGGCTCAACCGCCGGGTTCGCCGATTCGATCGTGCCATCGGAACGGATCACCAAGATGGCGTCGGGAGCGTTCTCGAGAAGCTGCTGATAGAAATTGTGTGACAGATCGCTCGTCACGCCAAACCGCAGCCTGAGTTCTTCTTGCAGTCGCTGGTTCTCTTTTCGGAGGATGTCGAGTACCCGCTCGTTCTCCTCGTTGATCGCCATTGCGACCAGCTCGGTGCGGCTATGCGGGCCCAGTTTGATGCGGATTCGTCCCCAGTACGTGCTGACGGTCGCTTCGCTGATCCCCAACTGGTGGGAAATGGCGGTGTCGGTAAAGCCCTGTGCAGCCAGCTCGATAAGCTGCTGTTCGCGCTCCGAAAGCTCTGGATGGTTCTGTTCGTTGCTCATTTCGATGTCGTCGTGAAAAGCTCTGTCGTCCAAAACCGCGACTTGATGGCCTTGCTCCTAGAATATAGCCTCATTGTACGTCGTTCGGGCAGGCGCCCATAGCAGGGCAAGAAAGGAAGAGTCTGTCCGATCGGCTCTCGAGGGGGTTCGCCGCTTCGTTCTGATTGAGACGCTACCTCTGGTTGCGGGCCCCCTACCCGAGCCTTGGATTCTGAAAGTGAGTCAAAGACGAATCGAGCACAAGGAGTAAAAACATGATTACACCGTTTATGGCACCTGACACACTTCGAGATTTCGAGCGCTTCAATAAACGCATGGAAGAGTTTTTCCGACCACTCAACGAGCAGCTCACGTGGTTGCCGTACGTTGATGTCAAAGAGACTCCGCAGGAGCTGATGTTCTATGTCGAGCTCCCGGGCGTGAATGAAACGGACATCCATGTCGAGGTGGTGGGCGACGTGCTCTCCATCCGCGGCAAGAGAGAATTCAAAGCCGAAGAGCGCCGAGAGGACTATGTCCGGCTCGAAAGAGGCTATGGCGATTTTGTGCGGTCCTTCACACTGAATGTGCCGGTTAAGGCCGAGAAGGTCACCGCGACCTACAAGGATGGGGTCCTCGCGGTAAGGGTCCCCAAAGCGGAAGGGGTGAAAACCCACAAGGTGCCGATCGATAAGGGCTAACGGCAGCACCGAGCGGCGGCCATCGGCCAACGGCCGGTGCCGCCGCCTTCCGCAACCTTTCGTTTCCCAAGCCCAGGAGACAGCCAATGGCACACGCAATTCGAAAAAAGAAAGACGGCCAAAGAAAAGACAAAAAGATGGAGCGGATGCGAGATTCCGTTGCCGAACGCAAAGCCGAAGCAGCGCCGCCTCGCCCCACGAACGACCAAGAGGACATCCAATCCTTTAAGCCCGGATCGCAGGGTGACAAGACCGTGCAAAGTCGGCATCGGCCAAACATCAAGCCCTAACGCTTTGCTGCGAACGTCGATAACATCAAGAGATGGATGGCCGCCGATTTCGGCGGCCATCTTTCCGTATCCAGAGATAAGGCGGTAGCCACGATGCTTGGCGAATTGAACTCAGAACAGATCGAGCGATTGCTGCTCTCGGAAACCATCGGCAGGATCGGTTGCCATGCGGATGGCCTGACCTATGTCGTACCGGTGACTTACGTCTATGATGGCGCTCGAATCATCGGCCACACCGGCGAAGGGCTGAAGGTCCGCCTGATGAGGAAGAACCCCCAAGTTTGCTTCGAAATTGACCAAATGGATAATTTGGCCAACTGGAGAAGCGTCATCGTCTGGGGTTCTTTCGAGGAGCTGCAAGGCGCTGAAGCAGCGACCGCAATGAAGTTGCTGATCGATCGGGTCATGCCGATGCTGGCCAGCGCCTCGGTTCACCCCGAAAGCCAACCGCTGAGACCAGGGGCCGAGCACGCAACGGGCCACCCTGCGGTGGTCTTCTGCATCCATATCAAAGAGAAGACGGGCCGGTTCGAGAAGCGCTGAACCGGCCCGTCTTGCTCATTGGCTACCCA
>JAYROD010000415.1:0-6804 GCA_041911835.1 Fimbriimonadaceae bacterium
CACGGCTTCACTAAGGATATGCTCGAACGATTCTTCGAGCACACCGGATTGCCGCCGTCCGTACGCCCCCACCAGCTGACCATCCCCCAATGGAAGGCGCTCAGCGCCGATCCGCTATCCTGAAACGATGAGTGTCGAGGCGAGGGTCAAGGAGGAAGCCCGCCGGCTCGGATTCGATCAGGTGGGCATCTGCCGCGCCACGCCTGCAGCGGGCTTCGAGCACTACTCGAAGTGGCTGCGGCAAGGCTATGGAGGGTCGATGGAATACCTCGTTCGCCATGCCGAACTGAAGAGGAACCCCGAGAATCTATTGCCGGGCGCCAAATCCGTGGTAGCCGTAGGGCTCAACTACAATCAGCCGAACCCGTATCAGGAAGGGCGCCCAAGAATCGCCCGTTACGCGCTCGGCCGTGATTACCACAAAGTGCTCCGTTCAAAGCTGAAGAGGCTCCATAACTGGCTATCGACGAGCGTTCCAAGCTCCCTGTCGCGCATTTGCGTCGACTCGGCGCCCATTCTCGAACGAGAATATGCCCACGAAGCCGGGCTGGGCTGGTTTGGCAAGAACACGATGTTAATCGACTCGCGTCGGGGCAGTTGGTTTGTCATCGGCCTGCTTCTCACGACCGCCGAGTTGGCGCCGGACGAGCCTTCTATCGGAGGCTGTGGCACATGCCAGGCTTGCGTCGATGCCTGCCCGACTGGATGCATTATTCTGGAGGACGGAAGGTGGCAGATCGACTCTCGCCGATGCCTGAGCTACCTCACAATCGAACATCGAGGGCCGATCTCGCCCGATCTCGAGCCAAGCCTCGGCTCATGGACCTTCGGATGCGATGTCTGCCAAGAGGTGTGCCCATTCAATCAGCCCCGAGCCAGCCAGCCTCTACGCGCTGAGCCCACCACGGAATCCGACTTCCTCTCAACCAAGAGTTGGCCAAGCCTCCAAGAGCTCGTTCAGATCGAACGTGGCCAGTGGGACGAGCTGACGAAGGGCTCTCCGGTACGAAGGGCCGGTCTCGATGGCCTCAAACGTAACGCGGGGATCAATCTAAGAAACCTGGGATCTTAGCCGGTGGCCTCAAGAGCCACCCGCTCCGTCTGACAACGCCTGTACAGCCTGACGTAATCCTTCGCACTGATCGACCAACTGTGATCGATCTGCATCGCGCGTTCAACAAGATCCGTCCATTTGGCCCTCTGGTTAAAGAGGTGGCAGGCCCTGTCGAACGCCTCGGCCAGCGCCGTCGATGATCGCTCCTCGAACACGAACCCGTTGTCGCCTTCGAATACCGTATCTGCCAGGCCGCCGGTGCTTCTTGCGATGGGAATCGTGCCATAGCGCATAGCGATCATCTGCCCGAGCCCGCAAGGCTCGAATGCGCTCGGCATGAGAAAGACTTCTGAGCCGGCGTAAACCCGCTGGGCAAGTTCTGGATCGAACCGTTGCAGGAAGCGGACCTGCTTCGGATAGCGAGCCTCCAATTCGCGTAAGCCGGAGGCCGCCCATGGATCCCCCAGCCCCTGCACCACGAGAGCGATCGGATGCTTCAGCATCCGTTCCGCAGCCTCGAGCACGAGATCGAATCCCTTTTGGCTGCTCAGCCGCGTCACCATACCGACCACGGGGCCCTTTGTCCGGACCGGGAGTTTGAGCTCCTTCAGAAGAGCGTGCCTGCAAAGGCCCTTCCCCGATAGGTCGGAAGCAGAGTAGCTGGCCGCGATTGCAGGATCTGCTGTGGGATCGAATGCTTCGTAGTCGATCCCATTCAAAATGCCGCTTAACCGCCCTTGATCGGCGAGGTACTTCATCAGCCCTTCCAACCGGCAGCCGTATTCGGGAGTCTGGATTTCACGGGCATAAGTGGGGCTGACCGTATTGACTTGGTCCGAAAACACGCATCCGGACTTCAGGAAGTTGACCGAACCATAGGTTTCGAGCTGGTGCGGGTTGAACAACGAACGCGGCAAGCCAAGCAAATCGAGCGTATCGATCCCGAATTCGCCCTGATAGGCGAGATTGTGTATCGTGTAAAGCGCCGAAGCTGAATCCCACGTCATTCCGCCCTTCTCGCGCATGAGCACCGGCACAAACCCGGTGTGCCAGTCATTGCAATGCACGACGTCCGGCATCCAGCCCAGCATCCGGCACGCTTCCAGCAAGGCGGCCGCAAAGAAGAGATAAGCGTCGCGGCCCGGCGAATACACTGCCGCGCTCTCCTTTACCCCCGCGAAGATCTCGTCGGCGTCGATCAGCCAGTGCTCGACGCCACGGTGCTTCCGCGCCCAAATTGAAGCCAAATAGGTGAGCGACGGATTCAGTTGAACGCTCGTTTCATGTCGCTCGCCCGGCCCGTCCCATGCGGCGCTTTCGAGCGCGAGTCCATAGCCGGGCATGGCGACTCGTACGTCCATCCCCAGCCTCGAAAGCGCCAAGGGCAGCGAGCCGGCGACGTCCGCTAGGCCGCCAACTTTAGCGAACGGCGACACTTCGGCGGAGACGAATAGAACTCGAAGGGGCTTGTTCATTCCAATTAGAAAAATGCGGCTTCTCATGCCTCCCGAGAGGGGAGCCGCCCTTTGGAAGATTCCACATTTGACGGCACTTTTGCTTGTTGGTAAGCCGGAGAATGGGAAATCGCCGTCTCCATGGAGCTTAACCCATCCTTAACAACCGTCATCAAACCTTAACATAGCCCATGCACGATGAGCAGCGGAGGTGTTTGCATTGAAACGTGCGTTTACATTAATTGAACTTCTCGTCGTGATTGCCATTATTGCGATTCTCGCTGCGATCCTATTCCCAGTGTTCGCCCAGGCCAAGGAGGCTGCCAAGAAGACATCATGTCTCTCAAACCTGAAGCAGATGGGAACCGCCATTTTCATCTACATGGGCGACTACGACGACATCCCTTGCCAAACGAGTTGGGAATCCTCGCTGACGCAGCAGCCCTACAATCCAGGAGGGCAATATCAAATTCATTGGACATTCGCGCTTCAGCCCTACGTCAAGAACTGGAACATCTTCCTCTGTCCCAGCGATCCGGATCCGGTTACTCCGAGGTATCCGTGCCCTAACGGCAATGCGGACATTGGAAAGGTCAATGGATCGGGCAACATGTACTGCGACTGGCAAGTCCAGAAATACAGCTACATTCCGGCCTATAACGTGATGCCCGCCCACGATTGGATTCCCGTAAGTTCCTCGGTCTTTCCGGACCCCGCGAACACGATCGCCATCACCGAACGGCGCAACAAGCTCTTGAACGGAATATTGCTCGGAAAGCACAAAGGCGTGAGCGGCTTCAACCCGTCCCAGCCGTGTGCCGGCTCAACACTGGTCCCGCCGCAGTATGCGCCACTCACCGGAACGACGAACTATGCCTATTGGACACCGCAATTTGCGCTCCAGCACCTGCAATCGGACTCGAACGACAAAAACGATATCACTCGCGTCGCTTGGGACCGCCATACGCAGGGGGCAAACTATGCCTATGCCGATGGCCACGCGAAGTTCCAGATGATTGGAAAGACACTCGATCTGAACAACTACCAGTACGGCGATAAGTTCTATCCTCCCTACGCACCTTACAACCCCAACCCCTGCCAGAACTAACTGAGCAGAATTTTGATCGGGCGCAAGTATTCGCTGAGCGCCCGATCAATCTGGAGCGATACTGATGATTCAAATACTCGGACTCATTCCACTTTGCCTTTCTCGTCCCGTTGATGATCCGGTAGCTTTTTCTTTTGCCGCGTTCGGCTGCAACCGGCTTGAAACAGAGGACTGGACTGGGCATGAGCGGGAAAACCCGAGCTCAGCCAACCTTCCGCAACTGAAGCAGAATATTCTGGACGTTCAATCGATCAGCCCCAAACCCAGCTTTTTGCTCGCCATGGGCGATCTCGTTATGAACTACGCTCCCGACGACGGCTCAGCGCTCCGGTCTCAACTGGACGGATGGGCAACGCAGGTCAAATCGCTCGCCAAAATTCCGATCATTCCCATCGCCGGAAACCACGAATTGAATCAGAAAAAGGGCAAAAATAAGGTGCCCAATCTCGCAACGGACCGAATTTGGAATGAATGGCTGGAACGATCAGGCTTCGCTCGATTCGAGGGCAATGGCCCGACCCCGCATTGGCAAGAGAACCCGGATCGATTGATCGACGACCAGAGCCGACTAAGCTACTCTTTCGACCAATTCGGAAACAGATTCATCGTCATCAATACCGACACTCGGACATCTGAAATAGACCCGAAGACGCAAACCACCAAAGTCGCTTGGATTCCCGTTAACTGGGTGATCGCGCAACTGCGGGAATCGGAGTCGAACCCGCAAATCAAAAACGTTTTCCTGATCGGACACCGCAATCTATTTGATCCTTTGGAAACGAATAAGGGATCGCAAATCGACGAAAGCCTTGCCGCCAAATTGCTTGCCGAAATTCCCAAATGCTCGAAATTTAGAGCTTATGTTTGCGCCCACCTTCACGCTTGGGACCTATCGATAATTCCTGGCACTTCCGCATGGCAGATTGTCGCGGGGAACGGTGGGAGCCCGCCCGAGGATTCTTGGCACCCAAAACGCGGGTACACCTATGGATTCGCGGTTGTCCAGGTGCACCTGAGCGGCGCGGTTGGGGTAGTTGGCTACCACCGCGCGGCCAGCCCGGAAGCGCTCAAAGGCGCGGACGTCGGAGTCTCGCCCGCAAAGCCCGATCCTGAGGTCATGATCTACCAGCCCAAAGTCCGGTAGACCTTAAACTGATTCGAGCAGGACCGCCGTCGCCTCGCCACCGCCGATGCAGGGTGTCGCCACCGCGTACTTTCCGCCTCGCCGCCGTAACTCGTTGAGCGCGGTCATCACGAGCCTTGTCCCGGACATGCCAATTGGATGCCCGATCGCCACCGCGCCGCCGTTCGGATTCAATTTGTCCGCCGGAATTCCAATCTTCTTGGCGACGACCATGGCAACGACCGCAAATGCCTCGTTCACCTCGAACACGTCGATATCGTCCACCTTGAGCCCGGCCGAAGCCAGGAGCTTTTCGACGGCGAACGCGGGAGCCGTCGTGAACCACTCGGGCTCTTGGGCGTGGGTCGCATAGCCTACGACCTTGCCGAGGGGCTCTAGTCCCCGCTTGGAGGCCTCAGTGGCGGACATCACCACAATCGCCGCGCCGCCATCGTTAATCGAACTCGCGTTGCCCGCCGTCGTCACGCCCTCCTTGTCGAATGCCGGCCTGAGGCCAGCGAGCTTCGCAGGATCACCCTTCTTGGGCTCCTCATCTTCGCTCACGATGATGGGATCGCCTTTTCGCTGGGGTATCTCGACGGGGACGATTTCCTCGGAAAGCCGGCAGGCCTCTTGTGCTGCCTGGGCCCGCCGATAGCTCTCGCCTGCGAACTCGTCCAGCGCTTCGCGGCTGAAGGAGAATTCGGCAGCGGTTTTGTCGCCGCAGTTGCCCATGTGGACATTGTGATAAGGGTCCCACAGGCCGTCGAGGATCATGCTGTCGATGAGCGTGCCGTTGCCCATTCGGTACCCCTGACGGGCCCTGTCCAAAAGGTAAGGAGCGTTCGACATCGATTCCATCCCGCCCGCGACGACGACCTTGGAATCGCCCAACTTGATTGCCTGCGCGGCGAGCATGACGGCCTTCATGCCCGAGCCGCAGACCTTGTTGATGGTCAAGCAAGGAACGCTGTTCGGGATGCCGGCTCCCAGAGAAGCTTGCCGCGCGGGAGCTTGGCCCAGCCCACCTGTCAGGACGCACCCCATAATCACTTCGTCAACGTCCTTGCCCTCGACCTTCGCGCGTTCGAGCGCCGCCTTGATGGCGATCGAACCGAGCTGAGGGGCTGAGAAACTTGAAAGCGCTCCTTGGAACGCCCCGATGGGTGTCCGTGCGGATGAGACAATGACGACGTCTTCCATTTCAGCCAATCTCCAAAAAGAACTAGCTGAAGGATACCTTTCGGGTCCGTTTCAGGACTCTAAGCGCAGTTCCTGCCGTCCACCCAAATCCCAGCCGATGAATCGCCGCCGGTTGCGGGTTCGAGCTGAGCGCGTTGAGTTTGCTTCGACTTGATCACTTCGATCGCCTTCTGGAGCTGGTTGTCCGTCTTCGGATCGCCGATGATCACGTCGGAATCGAGGTCGAGCAGGACCTTGACGTCGGGAGTAAGCCCGCCACTAATATATTCGCCTTCTTCATCGACCTTTCTTCCAATGTCAACCCCGCGCGGCAGGTAGTAGCGTGCGATGGTGATCTTCGCGCTCGAACCGTCGACAAGCATGAAGACGTTCTGGACGGACGCCTTGCCATAGCTGTGGTCACCGACCAGCGTCGCTAAGCGATAGTCCTGGAGCACGCCGCTGAAGATTTCCGCGGCACTCGCCGAGTCTTCGTTGATGAGCACGACGACGGGATAGCCGAAGTTGCGCTTCCGTCCCGCGTAGGTCTTTGCGACCTCTTCTCGCCCGCCTCGCCGCTTCATCGTCACCACAGGTTTATCCTCCGCAAACAGCGAGAGCATCTCGATGGCGGTTTCCAGCAGCCCGCCGGGGTTGTTGCGCAGATCGATGATCAGGCCCTTCGCGCCCTTGGAGTCCAGCTTGTCTAACGATTCTTCGAACTGCTGAGCAGTGGGTTCTGAAAAGCTGGTTACCAGGACATAGCCGATATTGCTGCCCGGCAAGACGTGTCCTTCGGCTGTCGGCGCAATGATCGTGCCTCGCTTGATCGCAAAGCTCAGCGGCCTCGGTTCTTTGCCCCGGACGATCTGAAGGCGCACGA
>JAYROD010000416.1:0-8216 GCA_041911835.1 Fimbriimonadaceae bacterium
AGGCATGGGAAGCTGGACGACGATTCAGAACGTTAAGCGCAAGCGCCTAGGCTCGTGCGCCCAAGGAGTAGTGAATGCTGCCGGGAATTCTCGGAACGAAAATCGGAATGACGCACCTCTATGACGACGAGGGAAACATGGTGCCGGTAACTGTCATCCAGGCCGGGCCCGTCTACGTGACTCAGGTGAAGACCCAAGAGAAAGATGGCTACACCGCCATTCAGGTTGGGTACGGCGAGCAGAGCGACAAGCATCTGACGTTCCCGAAGTATGGCCATCTCAAGAAAGCAGGCCTCAGCCAGAACCTTCGGACACTTCGCGAGTTTAGGGTAGCCGATTCAGCGGGCTTCGAGCCCGGACAGGAGATTTCGGCTGAGGTATTCAGCCCGGGCGAGATTGTGACCGTTACGGGAACGAGCAAAGGCAAAGGATTCGCTGGAGGCGTCAAGCGGTACCACTTCAAAGGCCAGCACATGACGCACGGCTACATGACCCATCGCCGACCGCTTTCGAGTGGTGCGACGGGTCCACAAAGAGTTTTCAAGGGAACACGGCGCCCCGGGCGAATGGGTGGCGACACCGTGACCCAGAAGGGCCTCAAGATTCATAAGGTCGACGTCGAGCGAAACCTCATTCTCGTGGACGGCAGCGTCCCGGGAGCGAATGGGACGCTGGTCACGATCAACAAGGTGGGTGCATAAACCATGGCATCGCTCGAAGTTAAGGACAAGACCGGAAAGGTCGTTGGCAAGGTGGAACTGAAAGCCGCCTCGGCAGACACGAAGGTCAGCCGATCGGTTCTCCATCGCGCTGTGGTGGCCGAAGAGGCGAACTCACGCCAGGGCACTCAAGCCGCTAAGACTCGTTCCGAAGTTCGGGGCGGCGGCCGAAAGCCCTATAAACAGAAGAAGACCGGCAACGCCCGCCAAGGAACGATCCGCGCGCCTCACTATACACACGGTGGCGTGGTGTTTGCGGTCAAACCTCGAAGCTACGACAAGAAGATCAATCGCAAGGAACGCCGAGCTGCATTGGTCGGAGCGCTCTCCGAAAAGATCGAAGCCGGCGTGGTGACGATTGCCGACAAAATCGTGTTCGCAGAGCCAAAGACGAAACTCGCTGCCGAACTCTTGAAGAAGCTGAACCTCGACGACGTGCGAAGGCTCCTCGTGGTGCTTCCGGAGTACGACGAGAAGACATACAAGTGCTTCCGGAACATAGAAGGCGTGGAGGTTCGCACAGCTCCTACCGGCAAAACCGACGAAAAGGCAAAGAGCAGCACGTTTTCAACGCGGGACGTCCTCGTCGCACACAAGATTTTGATCGCCCAAGACGCCTTGAAGCGGATTGAGGAGGTTTGGTCGAAATGAGAGACCCGCATACGATCATCATTCAGCCCCACATCACTGAGAAGTCTGTTGCACAGAGTTACGGCGACGCCCGGCTTCCGGATGAGAAGCTGGTGCGGAAATACACCTTCATCGTCGCCCCCGATGCGAACAAGATCGAGATCAAGGCCGCGCTCGAGGCGATCTACAACGCAGGAAAGGGCAAGAAGGACGAGGGGATCGTCGTCGAGAAGGTCCACACCGTGACCATGAAAGGCAAGAATCGCCGCGTGAATTTTAAGAACAAGGGCAAGCGCCCTGACCGCAAGAAGGCAGTGGTGACCCTCAAGGTCGGCCAATTGCTAGAGGATTACGGAGTCTAACATGCCGACACGACGCTACAAAGCGACTTCGCCGGGACGCCGACACATGATCGGCTCGACCTACGATGAGATCACCAAAGGCAAGCCGGAAAAGACGCTTACCAAAGGCAAGTCCAAGTCGGGCGGCCGCAACTCGTATGGGCGAATCACTTCGTTCAATCGGGGTGGCGGGAACAAGCGCACGTACCGGATGATCGATTTCAAGAGGATGAAGGACGAGGTCGAGGCGAAGGTCGCTGCCATTGAATATGATCCCAATCGAACGTGCAGGATCGCGCTGCTCCACTATCTGGATGGCGAGAAGCGCTATATCCTGGCGCCAAAGGGCCTCGAAGTCGGCACGCGTGTTCGCAGCGGCGAAGGCGCCGACATCCTTCCAGGACATTGCCTTCAGCTTAAGAACATCCCATTGGGAACTCTCGTGCACAACATCGAGATGAAGCCCGGCCGCGGAGGCCAGATGGTCCGATCCGCCGGCGCTTCGGCCCAAGTGATGGCAAAAGAAGGTTCTTATGTGACGCTCAGGCTTCCGAGTGGCGAGATGCGCATGATACTGGCCACGTGCCGTGCAACCGTGGGAGAGGTCGGCAATGCCGAGCATGAGAACGAGCAGTTGGGCAAGGCTGGCAAAAACCGCGGTCTGGGCCGCAAGCCGCACGTCCGTGGCGTCGTCAAGTCTCCCCGAGACCATCCACACGGCGGAGGAGAAGCCAAGTCACCGGTTGGCCGCAAGAAGGGCCCCGTCGATCGTTGGGGCAACAAGGCCCTCGGCAAGCGGACGCGTTCGAACAAGCGCACCGATCGATTTATCGTCAGGAGGAGGAACGGGTAAGAGAATTTTGGGTAGTGGTTCGTGGGTTTTGGACGCATTCCAAATCCTCTCGAACCAATTCCCAACTCCGAGATCCAGGAACGAACTATGGCAAGAAGCATCAAAAAAGGGTTCTTTGTGGATGACCACCTCATGAAGAAGGTTCAGCAGATGAACGCTTCTGGAGACAAGCGGTTGGTCAAGACGTGGTCCCGGCGATCGACGATCATCCCCGACATGATCGGGCACACGTTCGCCGTCCATGACGGACGCAAGCACATCCCTGTGTTTGTGACCGAGAACATGATCGGCCACAAGCTGGGCGAATTTGCGCCGACCAGGACCTATCGTGGCCACGGCGGAAGCATTCCCGATCGGGGGTCGAAGATTCGATAAGATCTGGAGAATGAGCGGGTCGCAAGTTCAAAAAGGTATACTTTGAGGCCTTGCGCGAGCCGAAATCTCGGACGATTTGGATAAGCAAACGATGGAAGTACGAGCAGTTGCGAAATATATCAAGGTGCAGCCCCGAAAGGTGCGGCTTATTGCCGCGGAAGTTCGAGGCATGCCGGCGGAATTGGCTGCTGCCAAGCTGCGATTCCACCCCAGTAAGGGTGCGTTCGTGCTTCGCAAGGTCCTAATCAGCGCGATGGCAAACGCGGTCGAGAACAACAGCCTCTCCGCCGATTCATTGCGCATCAGCGAAATCCAGGTTAATGAAGGTCCTCGCATGAAGCGGATCACCCAGAAGGCAATGGGTCGGGGTGCGCGCATCATCAAGAAGACCAGCCATATCACGGTAGTCGTCGAAGATTTCGAGGGTAAGGGCGCCGTCAAGCCGCACGGGACGAAATCCAAGCCTCGACCCAAATTTGAAGCGCCAAAGGGCGGCAAGAAGAAGGCTGCCAAGGCTCAAGAGCCCGCGGCTGAGGCGGTTGAAGCCGTCGCCGAAGAGACGCCGGCGGTGGAGGAAGCTCCTGTAGCACAGGAAGATAGCGAGACGATGGCCGCTCAAGCGGAGGCGGAGTCGCCCGCAGAAGAGACGCCAGCAGTAAATACGACTTCAGAGGAGCCCGCGGAGCCATCCGCAGAGGCGCCAGCCGATGAAACGCCTGCCGAACCGGCCGGCGAGGAAGAGAAGAAGGACTAAAGAGGAACGACTTGGGCCAAAAGATACATCCTACAGGGTTTAGAATCGGCGTGATCCGTGGCTGGGATAGCCACTGGTATTACGACAAGAAGGGCTACTCAGAAGCCTTGAAGTCGGACGCCTCCATCCGCAATCTCATTCGTTCACGAGTGGGAACGGGCAACGTCTCGCGAGTCGAAATCGAACGCGCCGCGAACCGAGTGAAGGTCACCATCTTCACATCGCGACCTGGTGCAATCATCGGCCGTGGAGGCAAGGGCATCGACGAGTTGACCGATTCGCTGAACGGGATGGTCCGCAAGATAGATCCGACGGGCGTCGTCCAAGTGAACGTCACCGAAGTTCGGCAGCCCGAGCTTGACGCTCAGTTGGTCGCAGAGAATATCGCTATCCAACTCGAAAAGCGTGTGTCCCATCGCCGAGCGATGCGTCAGGCGATGACGCGATGCCTTAGAATGAATGGGCGCGGAATCAAGATTCAGGTCTCTGGCAGATTGAACGGTTCGGAAATTGCCCGGACTGAGTCGGACAAGATCGGCAAAGTGCCGCTGCACACGTTAAGAGCAGATATCGACTACGGCGTTGCAACAGCTTTCACGATCTACGGCTCCGTTGGAGTAAAGGTGTGGGTGTACAAGGGCGAGGTGCTTCCTGAGAAGAGCCGCCAGTTGCAAGACATGCCGATTCGCCGACGCGAACCGATCGAGGGCGCCGTGCCGGCTCCGGCTGAATCTGCGCCTTCAGTCGAACTGGCGGCGCCCGTTGCCGAAATCCCCGTCGGGGCCATCGAGCTTCCGGCGACCGAGGCATCTGCTACTCAGGAGGTGACGACCGATGTTAATGCCTAAAAGGGTGAAGCACCGCAAGCAGCACCGAGGTCGGATGCGGGGCCAGGCGACGCGCGGAAACGCCATTCAATTCGGCGACTACGGCATCATGGCCCTGGAGTGTGGCTGGATCACGAGCCGCCAGATCGAGGCAGCCCGTATCGCCATGACGCGCTCGATCAAGCGCGGTGGTCAAGTGTGGATAAGGATTTTCCCGGATAAGCCGATCACGAAGAATCCACTCGAACAGCGAATGGGCAAAGGAAAGGCGCCAGTCGAAGGGTGGGGAGCCGTCATCAAGCCGGGCCGCGTGATGTTCGAGATGAACGGTGTGACGGTAGATGTCGCTAAAGAGGCCATGCGCTTGGCGATCATGAAGCTGCCGATTCGGTGCAAGTTCGTTACGAAGGCCGACTTTGGGCTCGAGGCCGTGTTGGCCGGAGCTGGCACAGGCAACAAACTCGAGAAGGAACCAAAGGCAGAAGGCGCAGCGCCAACACCGAAGGCATCCGAAGCCGCACCGCACATGATGGAAGAGGCTGTCGAGCAGCCAGCAGACGAGGAAACCAATTAGATGCAAGACCTGAAGACCTCTGAACTCCGAGAGAAATCCGTGCCCGAGCTGGAAGAGATGGTTGCCGCCGAGCGTGCAGCCCTCTACAAGGCTCGACGGGACCTCGTGTTCCGACAGATCACCGATACCGCCAGCCTGAAGGTCCGGCGGCACAATATCGCTCGGATCTTGACCGTCATTACGGAGAAAAAGCGCGGAGGCGCAGCATGAGCGACGTTCAGAACCGTCGGAGTCGCAAGCTCATTCAGGGCATTGTGACCTCGAACAAAATGCAGAAAACCGTTGTGGTCAAGATGGTGCGCCGAATTCAGCACCCGCTGTATGGAAAAACGGTGCTGGTGACCGAGAAATTCAAGGCGCATGACGATCTGTCTTGCGATGTTGGAGACACGGTCGAATTGATGGAGACGCGTCCGCTCAGCAAAGAGAAGCGATGGCGTGTGACAAGGATTGTAGAGAAGGTTAAGTAACGGAGTCGGCGGGAAGCCGAGTCCACGGGTGCAAATCGATGATACAGCAGTTTACGAGACTCAAGGTTGCGGATAACTCGGGCGCCCGAGAGGTCATGTGCATCACGGTGCTGAAGGGCTCCCAGCCCAAATACGGCGGCGTGGGCGACGTGATCGTCGGGGCGGTCAAGGTCGCCACACCCAATATGCCGGTCAAAAAGGGCGACGTCGTGAAGGCGGTCGTCGTGCGGACCAAAAAGCCGATTCGACGCGTTGACGGCTCGACGCTCCGATTTGATGACAACGCGTGCGTGTTGATCAACCCCGCCAATCTGGAGCCCCGCGGAACGCGTATCTTCGGTCCGGTGGCCCGCGAACTTCGCGATCGGAACTTCATGAAGATCGTTTCGCTCGCGCCGGAGGTCCTCTAATGCCAACCAAAGCCGAACTGAAGCGAATCGCCTCGCATATCAAAATTAAGGTTCGCAAGGGCGACCGCGTGATGATCACGACTGGCAAGGATAAGGGCCAGATTGGCTTCGTGGCGGCCGTAAGCCCGAAAGAGCAGAAGGTTATCGTCCTTCAGGACAATCCTGAGAACGAGGAAATGCCGCTGCCGCTGAACGCGGCCGTCAAGCATCGCAAGGCTCGAACCCAGGGAGAGAAGTCTGCACGACTGAAGATCCCGGTGCCGCTGCACATCAGCAATGTCATGGTCCTCGATCCGAAGACCGATCAGCCGACCCGAGTCGGACGGCGCAAAGAGGGCGACAAAATCGTCCGGTACGCCAAGAAGAGCGGAGAAGCTTTCGTTGACGCTCCAAACATCGATAAGGAGAGCTAGTTCGGACTCCATCCGAGTAGCCAACACCCAAGAGAATCGCAATGGCCAAGAAAGACAAAGAAGCACAAGAGGGCGGAATCGCCACCAAATTGCCGACACCGCGGCTGAAGAAGCACTATCAGGAAAACGTGCTCCCAAAGCTGATGGAGCAGTTTGGCTATAAGTCGATCATGCAGGCGCCCAAGCTCGAGAAGATTGTTATCAACATGGGTGTCGGCGGGGCTGATAAAGACCCGAAGAACCTGGAAAACAGCGTTCGGGACATGACGCTCATCTCTGGCCAGAAGCCGATCGTCACCAAGGCTCGGAAGGCAATCTCGAACTTCAAATTGCGCGAGGGAATGAAGATCGGGTGCAAGGTCACGCTTCGCGGGGACCGCGCGTACCATTTCTTCGACAAACTGGCGACCGTAGTGCTGCCCCGAATTCGAGACTTCCAAGGTCTCTCCGCGAAT
Source organism: Fimbriimonadaceae bacterium (assembly GCA_041911835.1). Lineage (GTDB taxonomy): Bacteria > Armatimonadota > Fimbriimonadia > Fimbriimonadales > Fimbriimonadaceae > JAYROD01. Next base: position 6,822 of record JAYROD010000416.1, read on the forward strand.
TCCTTCGACGGTCGAGGCAACTATGCGCTCGGACTCAAGGAGCAACTCGTATTTCCCGAGATTCCCTACGACAATTTCGACCGTATCCGGGGCATGGACATCGTGGTTTGCACTTCGGCCCGAAATGATGAAGAATCGCGGACATTCCTCAAACTGATGGGTCTTCCGCTTCGCGATAAGTAGGCAGTCCAGAATCGATCCATCAAAAAGGCCACAGCGAATTCGCTGTGGCCTTTGAATTTGGGATTAGCCGCTCGAAGTGCCCGTCGCAGCTAACGCTTCTGGGAACTCAAGAATTTGTTGATCTTGTCGCGATCGTCGGCGGACATGTTCGGAGCAGCCTTTTGCAGCATGGCCATGAAGTGTGCAACTTCAGAGGGCTCCATCGGATGGCCGGTGTTCTGCTTTTCTTGTTTCCCAGGCACGGCCATCATCGAGTCGATCAGTACTTTGCCGTTCGGATCAAGCATGGCGAAGAAGGGAAGGCCGGCCTTTTCGCCGCCCAGCTTCGTCATGTATTCGAGCGATCCGGCGTTCTCGAGCGCCTTTTGAGGTCCATTCTCCATCACATCCAGATGAACGATCACAAAGTTCTTCTCGAGGATTGACTTGTACTCGGGCATGGTGATGAAGGCGTCGAGCTTCTTGCACCAACCGCACCAAGAGGCATGAAAGATGACCCAGACATTCTTCTTCTCAGCCTTCGCCGTCGCGAAGGCGCCTTTGAGGAGTTCCGTCGTCGATGGGGGGTCGGCTGCGAGTGCCAAGTTGGCAACGCCGCAAAGAAGCAATCCGGCGAATAGGGCGCGAGTCTTCATATCCAGATGATAGACGATCAGCCATGGCAATCAACGCGTAAAATTGGGACTCATGGCCCGAACGCTGCGGCATTGGAAGGCCCTTGTCCTGATCTATCTCCAGGATGGGTTCGCATATCGAGCATCTGGGTTCATCTGGGTGCTGACCGATTTCGCTACCGCAGCGACCATGCCGCTCGTGTGGTCGGCAGCGGTGGGATCAGGCGCGATCCAAGGCTACAATCGGCAGGATTTCGTCCTTTATTACCTTTGTATGCTTTTGGTGAGCTGCTTTGTAACGAGCCACTTCATGTGGGAGGTCGCGATGGAGATCAAGGAAGGACAGTTCACGACCTATCTCATCCGTCCGATTAGCTACTTCCAGTTCATGCTGGTTCGGAACTTCACGTGGCGATGCGTCAGGACGACGCTTTTCCTCCCGCTCTTCCTGTTCCTCATTTGGGCCTATCGGGGGATGTTGTCCGACCCGCACGTCTTTATCACCTGGCAATTCGCGCTCTCAGTCGTTCTCGGGCACTTGGTGAGCTTTGTCTTCGTGATGGCCATGGCGATGCTGGCATTGTTCGTTCAGGAAGCC
>JAYROD010000417.1:0-6594 GCA_041911835.1 Fimbriimonadaceae bacterium
CAAGCGTGGCTAGGGAAAACCAGGCCACCGCAGCAACGATAAGCAACGGTCGCAATCGCGGAAGGTCCCTCAAAAGGCTGAGGTCGATGGCCGAACGCTTCCGATCACCTTGATCGCTCCGGGTGGGCGGCGCGTTTCGAACCCCAATGCCGACTGCCAGGGCTCCGGCAAGGGAGCAGCATCCGGCGACGTAGCCGATGCAACTCGATATCCCGAATTCGGTCAGCAATCCGGCGAAAACTGGGCCCGCGATCAACCCGGTGGAAATGGCTGCACCGATCCGCCCCATCGCCGGAGTGCGGTGCTCGGGTTCGGAATTATCGGATACCAGAGCCTGAGCGACAGCGACATTCGCCGCTCCCAACCCGGAGAGGATTCGACTCACGAATAGCCACAAAAGGCTTGTCGCAGCTCCGTAGACGATCATCGCACCGCCCGACAGGAGCGTACAGAATATCAACACAGGCTTGCGTCCGGTGCGGTCGCTGAGCTTTCCCCACCTCGGGGAAACGAACAACTGAATGACGAACGTCGAGGTCAGCAGCGCGCCAATGAGAATTCCGTTCGCCCCAAAGGCCTTGGCCTTGTACTGGATGTCGACGATGATCATCCCGAAGCCAAGAAGGTCCAGGAGCACGGCAGCAAGAATGGGTATTTCCGATCGCTTCATTGAACCCGGCGAGAAAACCTGTCCAGAATATCCGAACGGGCTCGCCTGCAACCATCAACGGATTAAGCCGCGCGAACCTGACCGACAAATTCCACGTCGGCCTTTGGCGAGACTTCGTTATAGGCCAATACTGATAGTTGCGGGATATATCGCTCGAGCAGCCGTCTGAGGGGGAGTCGGAGCTGTGTGCTGCATAAAAGTACTGCCTGTTGACCTTGGGCCATCGCTCGCTCAGATTCTTCTCGGAGGTGCTGGATGAGACGCTGCTGCTCTGCAGGATCGAGCACAAGCGCTACTCCGACGGTTGTCTGTTGAACCTGTTCTCCCAAATCCCGCTCGAGACCCGGTTCCAGCGTGATACAGGTCAGGCGATTCTCGTGGTCGACGAATTGGCGAGTGATCGTACGCGAAATGGCCGTGCGCACGAGTTCTCCTAATTGGTCGGGTTCTTTCACCCGGCTGCCGTAGTCCGCCATGGTCTCCAGGATGCTGACCATGTCTCGGATCGGAATGCGCTCCCGCAGAAGGTGCTGGAGCACTTTTTGAACCTCTCCAACGGTCATGACGCCCGGGATCAGCTCATCCACAACCGCTGAGTTATGCTGCTTGGCATTATCGATCAGAGCGAGAACGTCTTGCCGGCTGAGAAGTTCGGCGGCATATCGCTTCACGATCTCGCTCAGGTGGGTTGCAATCATGGCGCTCGGTTCGATGACCGTGTAGCCATTTTGTTGCGCCTGCTCCCGTTGCCCGGGCTCGATCCAAATCGCTTCAAGGCCGAACACCGGCTCCTTGGTCGGCTGACCGACGACCGTCGAGAGCGTCGCCTCACTGGGGATGGCGAGCAGCTGTAAGGGCTCGGCTGTTGCGCCGGCCACTTCTTCCCCGCGAACCTTGATGACGTATTGGTTCGGATCGAGGCTGACGCTGTCTCGAATCCGGACGCTCGGCATGATAAACCCCAGTTCTGAGGCAATTTGGCGACGGGTAGCGGCAACTCTCTCGGGGAGATCGCCTCCTGCGCGGGTGTCCGCGAGTCGGGTCAATCCATACCCGATTTCGATTTCCAGCGCATCCACGTTAAGTAGCGGAATCACGGACTCGGGCCCAGCAGGGGTCTGAGGCTTTGCGGGTTCGTCCGCAGCGGCCTGTTTAGGTTTCTGAGCCAGCGCATTCCGGACGGCTTGAGGGTTTTTCGTCAGGAATGCGTACAGGCCAATCAATAGCCCGCCGATTCCCAAGAAAATGAAAGCAGGGAATCCGGGCACGAATGCGAGCGCGCATAGCGCGGCTCCGGCAGATCCCAATGCTCGCGGCTGTGCGAGCATCTGTTTGAGCAGTTCACCGCCCATGCCTCGCTCTTGACCTGCTCGAGTGACGAGCAGGCCGCTTGCCGTCGAGATGAGCAGCGCTGGGATTTGGGAGACGAGACCTTCGCCCACCGAGAGGAGGGAATAGGTGGCCAAGATCGTCACCGCATCGCCACCGCCTCGCATAAACCCGACGACGAACCCTCCCACGATGTTGATGAGGATGATCAGGATCGACGCGATCGCGTCGCCCTTAACGAATTTGCTGGCGCCATCCATCGCGCCGTAGAAATCGGCCTCCTGCTTGATCTGCTTGCGCCTTGCCCTGGCCTGGTCTTCGTCGATGAGGCCTGCTGCAAGGTCAGCGTCGATTGCCATTTGTTTCCCGGGCATCGCATCCAATGTAAATCGAGCCACGACTTCGGAAACTCTGCCCGCGCCGTTCGTGATGACGATGAACTGTACGGTCACCAAAATAAGGAACGCGACGAATCCGACAACAGGATCGCCGCCCATAACAAAGCTGCCAAAAGCCTGGATCACATGACCCGCTTGCCCAGTCCCCAAAATGAGCTTGGTTGCGGCGATGCTGAGCGCCAAGCGGAAGAGGGTCGTGATGAGCAGCAGCGAGGGGAAGACGCTGAATTTCAGGGGATCATCGACGTTCACCGAGGCAAGCAGAATGATGATGGCGGCGCTAATCGCGACAACCAATCCAAAGTCGAGAACCCACTCCGGCAACGGCAGAACCAACATTCCCACTACCGTAAGCAGCCCAATTCCCAACAGCAAGTCGGTGTGTCTGAGTATCTTTTGAAGCGTCTCCATCTCGAAAGGGCACGCACACGGGCGGCCTATCGGACATATCGGCATTCTTGCCGGGATATGAAGGGTCGATGAGCTAAACGCGGGAGACGTGAATAGGGTGAAATTCGTAAGAGATGGCGTAATTCGCCCAAACGATGCATCGGAGCAAAGCACCTTGTCGCTACCAGAAGTAGGCCATATCGAGACTCTTATCAAGCGTCAGCGCTGGCAAGATGCCTTGGCGCAGGCCCAGGAGGCGCTCCAAAGACATCCGACGAGTCCACGGCTCAACGCTCAGCTGGGTTACTGCCATTGGCATGCTGGACGCTTCGAAGAGGCCCACGACGCATTCCAGCGCGCCGTACTGTGCGACACCCGGTTTTTCGAGGCTGGAGTGATGCTGGTGCGTACACTGGATCGTCTCCATCGATTTCGCGAAGCGCTCGAAGTGGCGAAGCACTGGACGACCATCAATCCGAACGATCCGGCGCTCATAGGACTCATTCGTGGGCTTGAACGCCAAGTTCCAGACGAGCTTGGGCAATGGACCCGGAGCATCAACACGCCGGAGCATTACGACGTGGAAATCCGAGGGCCGGAATCGTAGGTTGCTCCGGTATACTTGCATTCCCGCGCGCTCGTAGCTCAGTGGATAGAGCAACAGGTTGCGGACCTGTAGGTCGGAGGTTCGAGTCCTCTCGAGCGCGCCATTTCTTCGATTGATTCTTGGCGCTGGCAGGAATTCACCCGTGTGCAAGGTGGCCCACTTCGAGATTCCGGCCGACGAGGCTGAGCGAGCCAGGATGTTTTACAGAAGCGTGGTTGGCTGGGGCGCCAATCGGTGGGAGGGCTCGTCGACTACTACCTCGTTTGTTCGGATGATGCGAACGAAGCGGGAATCAACAGCGGCTTGAAGGCTCACCAGCATCCTGGACATCCTGTCGTCTACACAGTGAGCGTCGAGGATATCGACACTTGCGCCGATCGAATCGAGTCCTCAGGTGGCTATTCCTTCGGTCCGTTGGCTGGTTTGCTTCAAGGACACCGAAGGCAACGTGTTCGGCGCTATGCGATCAGATACTCTCTCCGTTCAGTAGGCGTTTTTTGGGCTCCAGTCGTTTTCGCCCTGCGGAAGCATGTCGAAGATATGCCAAACGGGGCAAAACGGATCGCCTGGGCCCAAGTAGGTATAGGCTCGGCGGAGAATAGTACCGTCCTTCTCCTTCGTAAACGTGGAGATTCCGGGCCAGTACTCGCCGGTGTTCTCTTCCATGTTCATGTCCTTGGTGAAGGAGGTGCCCGCGCACGATGCCATGGGAAAGCCCCAGTTTCGGCTCTTGGCGAATTCGTCCTGAACCTCTGGATGGTCCGGAGACACTACAACGAACGCCGCCCGATCATCGAGGTGCTTCCAAACTCCATTGAAGCCGTCGGCCCACAGCGTGCAATAGTTGCATCGGCGGCCCATGTTGTGAACGAGAATGAGCTCATAACGGTCGCCGAATAGTTGGGAGAGCTTTACGTCGGCACCGTTAGGACGCTTAAAGGTGTAATCCCCTACTTTGTCGCCCTCCGAAATGGCGAAAATCGCTCTCCGCCGCTTCTGTAGCGCGACGATTTGTTCATGGATAGAGATCAATTCTTCCGACTTCTGCTTAACGTTGCTCATGACCCGATTATAGTGGGAACCAAATGAACGGCGGGTGAATTAGGCTTCAGTGGCGGAAAACCAACTGCCGCAATCGAGCAAACTCATGGTGATGCCCGAACGTCCGGCGACAAAAATCGAACGGAAACATCCGCTTGCCATCCGGTGGTTTCACTGGGTGAATTTCCCGGTGATCTCCATCATGATTTGGAGCGGGCTCTGCATCTACTGGGCGAACGACGCCTACCGCCTTGGATGGGGAAACTGGACGCTGTTCCACTTCTTTCCTGATTGGTTCTACGGGTTCTTTTCGCTGAAAGGGCGTCTGGCGGAGGGAATGGCGTGGCACTTCCTCTTCATGTGGATCTTCTTGCTCAATGGACTAGCCTATGTCTTCTATTTGGCCTTGTCTGGGCAGCACAGGTATCTCCTCCCGAAGCGCGGTGCGCTCCGGGAGGCGTGGCATGTCGTACTTCACGATTTGCACTTACGCAAGGCAGCGCCTCTAAGCCGGAAGTATAATGGCGCGCAGCGAATCGCATATTCCTCCGTTATTTTGATGGGGTTAGGCTCCCTCATTACAGGGTTAGCCATTTACAAGCCCGTCCAATTCGGTTGGGTAACTTGGCTCTGCGGAGGATATACGTTTGCGCGTATCTTGCACTTTGCATTTACTATACTGTTTTGCCTCTTCTTCCTTGTTCACTTGGTGCAAGTATTTCGCGCAGGATGGAACAACTTTCGGGCAATGATCACTGGCAGAGAGTTGGTGCCAGCAGATGCGGAGAGACAGCCATGAGGAAACGACCGCAGGACAATGGTTCGACTCCCAAGCAGGAAATGACGCAATTGTCGCGACGAAGCTTTCTTTGGGCTGCGCTCGCCGCGGGTAGCACTTTCGGTGCATGGAAATGGTTCAACACGCAGCCAAAAGTCGGCGGTCTAGTTGCTCCTCTGAGGACAGGACTTGAATGGAATCAGATGTTCATTCAAAGCACTTACGGAGTCGGAAAACTGTCCCGCACGTTCGACTCTTCCGCAATCGAGGCTTTGCGAGTAAATGGCGGCTATGGACTTAACGGTGTCGTCGACAATGGCTCTTTCGCGATTCGGCTGATCTCGAGCAAGAAAGAATCGTCCATTCCGTTAAAAGATGTGCTCGCGCTCCCCATGCAAGAGTACATTACGGAGTTGCGGTGCGTCGAAGGATGGAGAAGGATCTATCGGTGGAGGGGTTGCCGTATTTCGGATTTCATCGAGGCCTTTGCTCCAGGTGACGCCTCCAAGTTTATGGCGATGGAAACACCCGATGGCGCTTATTACGTCGGTCTCGATCGTGCAAGTTTTATGCACCCTCAAGCCCTGTTGTGCAGCGAGATGAATGGCGCGCCGCTGCTTCCGATGCATGGAGCGCCGCTTCGGCTTGCAATGCCTGTCAAATATGGCTATAAACAGTTGAAACGCATTGGCACCATCCGGCTGTCCGATGAAATGCCGAGAGACTATTGGGCTGAGCGGGGTTTCGATTGGTTTGCGGCGCTATGAAAGTTCGGCGCCAAACAGGGAAGGGGTGCCAACGCTCTCGAGCTCGAGCAGGAGCTTCTTCTTCTCTAATCCGCCTCCATATCCCACCAGGCTTCCATTGGTTCCGATAACCCGGTGGCACGGGATGATGATGGCGATCGGGTTCGCACCGTTGGCAGTGCCGACAGCGCGTACGGAATCCGGCTTGCCAATCGCCCTGGCCACTTCTCCATAAGAACGGGTCTCCCCATAGGGGATGGACTCAAGGTGTCTCCAGACTTCGAGTTGAAAGGCGGTGCCTTTCGGTTGGAGCACCAAGTTGAACCGCTGTCGCTCTCCGGCGAAGTATTCCTGCAGTTGGCTGCGTAGTTCGGCGACTGCGGAGGAATCGCGCGTGAGTTCGTTACCATTCCGCGAGATCCAGGTTGTGTCGGTGCCAAAGCCCACGAATCGAACGGCGCCTGAGGGCGCTGTCACCAGGGAAAGCTCGCCGACGGGGGATGGAATGATATCGTAGAGCAGCTTCACGGTCCTCTTATTCTACTTGGCTTAGGCGCAAACCAATCGACATATGTGGACCTATCGGGACCGGCCCGTTTCCAGCTACAATTTGAGTGTGCCCGCCAAATCTTTGG
>JAYROD010000418.1:0-2913 GCA_041911835.1 Fimbriimonadaceae bacterium
ATCGCATCTCTACGCTCTGGGAAAAACCGGAACCGGGAAGTCGAGCCTTCTCGAGACGCTCATCTGCCAGGACGTCGCGGCGGGCGAAGGCGTGGCACTCCTCGATCCCCACGGAGATCTCGTGGAGCGTGTGGCTTCGCGCGTGCCGAGGGAACGCCTGGCCGACCTGATCTATCTCGACGTACCGAGTCAGACGCAAGCGTTCGGGTTCAATCCGGTCGAGCGCGTGTCTCCCGACCGCCGGTCTCTCGCAGCCTCGGCACTCGTTGAAGTCTTCAAGAAGATCTGGACGGATTCCTGGGGCCCGCGCCTCGAACACATCCTTCGGAACGCCGTCTTCTGCCTTCTCGAACAGCCGGAGGCAACACTCGCGGACATCCCACGGCTCCTCGAAGACGAGGCTTTCAGGAAACGGGCTGCCGGTCGTGTCGCAAACGCGCAGGTGCGGCACTTCTGGCTTCGCGAGTACGAGAGCTACCCGGCGAGATTCAGGGCCGAAGCCATCGCTCCCCTTCAGAACAAGGTGGGAGCCTTCTTGGCCGACCCGATTCTCTGCCGGATACTCAGTGCGTCCAAGAGTTCCTTTGACCTCCGGCGCGTGATCGACGAGCGAAAGATCCTTCTCGTCAATCTCGCGAAGGGCCGGATGGGAGAAGGCTCGGCAGCTCTTCTCGGCGCTCTCCTCGTGGCACGCCTGGGTCTCGCCGGACTCAGCCGGTCAGATGTTCCCGAGGAGGAAAGGCAGGACTTCTACCTATATATAGACGAATTCCAGACCTTCGCGACGATGAGCTTCGTTTCGATGCTCTCGGAGCTTCGAAAATACCGGTTGAACCTGACCCTCACGAATCAGTACCTCTCGCAGCTTGAACCCGAGGTGCGCGACTCGGTCCTCGGGAATGTAGGGACGCTGATCTCGTTCCGGGTTGGACCCGCGGATGCCGCGGTACTCGGGGAAGAGTTCGCACCCGAGTTCTCCGCCTCAGACCTGATGGGCCTTCCGAACTACCGCATCTACCTCCGGCTCATGATCGATGGAGCGGTGTCGAAGCCCTTCAGCGCCAAGACCATGGAGCCCGAGATCACTCGCCTTCCGGGGCTCCCGAACGAGTCTGATAAAATTCAACGTTCGGCAGCAAGCCGCCCTCGGGATCTTTGACAATCAAGAGCGATCCCAAAATCGCCTGACCCTTCAGGTCAAAGAGACCTGGTGCAGCGTGGGCACCATTCAACCTTTTCGAATCGAGAGGTGAGATGGACCCAGCTTCAGAAGGTTCCCTGATTTGTACTGCCTGCCGGCAGGAGATCCCACCGGGATTCTCTGGCGACGGCAGCATGAACGTGACTCCGGAAGAAGTTGCACCGATCGGAAAACTCATACACCGGTCGGTTGTTTATGTCGCGAATGATCGCGAATGTGTCGACGAGCTCGAGGAGCTACGCCACCTCGAAGCAGAAAACAGAACGCCCGGTGCGGACCTCACAACCGAGGCGGAAAGTATTGCCCATCATCCCGAACTGCGGGAATGGCTGAAAAAGAGTAATCGAATCGCAGATCCGCAACAGATGAAAGGCCGCGCTGACCTCGTAAAGCAGCGTCGGTTCGGAATACTGCGATCTTTAGAAAGCGAAGACCAGGGATTCCCGATCCACCAACCGGTCCCGCATCACCCTCTACCGCCGGACCAAGGGTTCTGGCTTCTTCGCTTACGCGACGAGCTCGAATGGCTCGTCATGCCGGTCTTCAAGAAAACAATTTCGCGGCCGTATCCGCGGCCGACGAAAGATCGCCTGAATCATCGGGAAGCGCGCGCCATCCTCGACTGGAAGGCATCGCGCCTCGATATGTGGCTCGCCGATCGCCCCCACCTGGTGGGCGGGCGGATAATGGTTGACGCTTCTCGCGGCGTCCTGTTCGACACCGACATTTTTGTTCGTTGGGTTTACGCTCTGATGAATTAGTTCGCTCATGACTTCATGAGCTGACGGCTTTCCCCGCCCACGCTTGCTTGCTGCCGTGAAGCCGGGCCGCCCTCGAAAAGAGGGCGGCTTTTTTGTTGTCGCGAGTCCGCTGGAAGCACGCGTTAAGAGTCGTCCGATTTCAGAGTCTCTAGCTTCTCAAGGATGCCCTCGAACTCAGCGCGCCTAAATCCGAGGCCGGCGGGCGTCTGATGAACGTGGATCGGGTGATCTCGGATCCACATCATCGCTCCCTCCTGGCCTGTGAGTGGGGCTGAGGGTCGCGGCAGAAGGCCCTGAGGCAAACCGATTCGCGCCTCCAGGATCGAGTACCCCTCCTCGAACGTGATCCAAGGCGCGCTCATGATCGCGCGGCGACGCGCATCCGCTGCACGCGCATGCTAGGCGGCCAACGGCAGACTACTTCCGCTCAATACCGGACGTTATGGCCGATCGCCAGGACGATTGGTGCGCAAAACCGAGAAGGCCAAGACCAGGCCAGCGAGCAGAGCGACAATTCCGACGGCCAGCAGTGATCCGCCAGTTTGGATGCACGACCTCACGACGGCAGCCAGACTCGTTTCGGTCCCAAGGAGCGCGACCGTGAGTAGGCCAAGCGCCGCAACGATCGATACGGCAATTATCGCGCGCAGGGCGAGGTAGTGACTGGGTGAAGGCCTGCTCGCTCTCACATCGACTCCAATTTCGCGATTACATGTCGGATACGTTCGTTCTGCATCCGAGAGTACGCAGAAGCTGGTTCCTTCATTCGGACATCGGCATCATCAAGAAAGTGCTGGATGCACCACCAGTCGTCCTCGGAAAGGCACGCGGCTGCGTCTGCGAAATCGCTGGTGAGACGCTGTCCGAGCGCGTGGGCATCGCGAACCCAAGCCTCCAACTCAGAGGCCGACTTGACCTGGCGCTGGGAGAAGTCGGCCAGACGCTTCGCGA
>JAYROD010000419.1:0-3144 GCA_041911835.1 Fimbriimonadaceae bacterium
CCGAAGCTCCGCCGTCACCAAGGCCACGCATACGATCGACGACGACCAAGAGTAGGGCTTCCGGGAACGGTTCCATGCCTCCACCGCTCCTGCGATGGACGCTGTTCTTTGCGGAGCCATAGAAGAATAACCTCAGCTTTCCAAACCTTCCTGAGCCATCTGGATCGCCTTGAGAGCTGCTTGGGCCTTGTTGCGGGTCTCGACGAACTCATTGGCCGGAACCGAGTCGTAGACCAGCCCGGCGCCGGCCTGAACGTAAGCCTTCCCGCCTTGAATATAGATCGTGCGGATGGCGATGCAGAGGTCCATGTCGCCGTCTGGGCTGATGTAGCCGATGGCGCCTGCGTAGCATCCCCGGCGCGTCGGTTCGAGTTCCTCGATGATCTCCATCGCCCGCACCTTTGGGGCCCCGGAAACTGTGCCCGCCGGGAACGTCGCTCGGATGAGTTCCATCGGGCCAAGGCCCTCTCGGAGCTTGCCGCTGACATCGCTCACGATGTGCATGACGTGGCTGTAGCGCTCGATGACCATGAGCTCGTTGACGGTGATGCTGCCGTACTCGCACACCCGCCCGAGGTCGTTGCGCCCGAGGTCGACGAGCATGATGTGCTCGGCGCGTTCCTTTTCATCGGCGAGGAGTTCTTCGGCGAGGGCTTCATCTGCCTTCGGCTCGTCGCCGCGCGGGCGGGTGCCTGCGATCGGTCTGACTTGGGCTTGCCGGCCCGTCAGGCTGACGAGGATTTCCGGCGACGCTCCGACGATGTCAACATCGCCAAACCTCAGGATGAACATGTAGGGCGACGGGTTGAGCGAACGCAACGCCCGATAGACCGTAACGGGATGCGCGTCGAGTGTGGTCGAAAACCTCTGGGACAGCACCATCTGAATACCGTCTCCCGCGGCGATGTACTCTCGCACTCGGCTGACGATCGCCTCGAAGGCGCTTTGATTCATGTTGCTTTCGATGGGATGCGGGCCGTTCTTCGAGCGCGGTAAGTCCGGAAGCGGCCGTCGAAGCCTTGCGATGATCCGCTCGATCTCTCCAAGAGCGCGGTCATAGTCCTCGGCGGTCGGTTCGGCCAGCACGATGATTCGCATGAGGTTCTTCGCATGATCGAACACGACGACGCTCTCGCAGAGCATCATCGCCATATCGTCGGTGGCGAGGTCGTCCTCCGTCGATTCTGGTACGCGTTCAAAGAACCGAACGAGGTCGTAAGCGAGCATTCCAACGGCCCCGCCGAAGAACTTCGGCATGCCTTCACTTGAATCGACATCCAGCTTCTTCAAACATTCCCAAAGGCAGTCCAGAGGGTCGCTCCCCTCTGGCAGGTCCTCTCGGGTTTCGTTAGAAGCGCCGATGTAGCGAATCTGACTCCCTTTCGATCGCAGGACCAATCCCGGACGAACGCCTAAGATCGAGTAGCGAGCAAGCTGTTCGCCCCCTGTTACCGATTCGAGCAAGAAGCTGTAGGTTTCGTCATGGGCGAGCTTCCAGTACGCGCTGAGCGGCGTCTCGACATCTCCGAGCATTTCTCGATAAATCGGGACCCGCTTTCCCGCCCGGGCGCGCTCGAGAAACTGTTCTCGCGAAGGAACCTGCATTAGGCTGGATTATGGCTGAGACGGACGTACCGGTAAACTGAACGGTATGGAAGAGGTGTCCTACATCGTCGAAACCTCAAAGTCCGTTTCGGAGGCCGCTGTGGCGCTCAGAAAGGCGGTCGAGGGAGCGAAATGGGGCATTCTGGGAGGCTACGACTTCTCGGAGATCCTCGAGAGCAAGGGGTTTCCACAATCGGAGTCGATTCGGGCGCTCGACATCTGCGCACCTCGACATGCAAACCGGCTCATCGCTGCTGATCGGCTCGCTGCCCTCTGCATGCCGTGCAACGTCTTGATCTATTCGGAGAAGGGCCGAACGAAATTGGCGGCGTTGCGGCCTGGGATCGTCATGCCACGGGTCTTTGGCGAGCTGGATGCCGAGACTGCCGACTACGTTCGAGGTATCGATTCCGAACTCAAATCGATTCTCGACGAGGCGACGTGAACCGGTACACTCGATTCGATGGAATATCGGATTGAAAAGGACAGCTTAGGCGAAGTCAGGGTTCCAGCAAATGCTTATTGGGGCAGCCAAGCCGAGCGCTCGCGGCAGCTTTTTCAGATCAGCAGACTGACCGAGCATCCGCGGATGATCGACGCATTCGTGCTCCTCAAAAAGGCCTGCACCCGAGCGAACACCGATCTTGGTTTGCTGGACTCGAAAATCGGCCTCGCCATCATCCAAGCCGCCGATGAAATCCTTTCTCAATCGCGCTATTCGTACAGCGACGTTCACAAGCCAGCGTCCGAGGCGCCGGATCTCCGTGGTCAATTTCCGGTGGACGTTTTCCACATGGGCGCCGGCACCAGCTTCAACATGAACGTCAACGAGGTCCTCGCCAACCGAGCAGAGGAGTTGATGGGGGGCCGAATCGGCGAGTATCAGATCGTGAACCCGAATGACCATCCCAATTACGGCCAATCGACGAACGACACGTTCCCGAGCGCCATGCGCATCATGGCGCGATTGATGCTGGAGGATCTTGTTGCCGAAGTCGACAAATTGGCGGACGCGTTCGCCGCAAAAGGGAAGGAATTCGACGGGATTCTGAAATCCGGCCGCACGCATCTTCAGGACGCAGTGCCTATTCGACTTGGGCAAGAGTTCACGGCCTATGCGGAGGCCATTCGCACAAGCCGCAAGTGGCTAGAGCACGCCGCCTTCGAGCTGGAGTCGCTCGGCATCGGCGGCTCCGCAGCGGGAACCGGCCTGAACACCCATCCCAAGTACCGAGAAATGGCAGTTGACAACGTCAAGCGCTACACCGGCTTGCCATTCCGTCCGGCAAGGGACCTCCGAGAGGCGATGCAGAGTAACCTGCCCATGGAAGCGCTTGCAGCGGGTCTGAGGATGCTGTGCCTCGAGCTCACCCGTATCAGCAACGACCTTCGCCTTATGTGTTCCGGTCCACTGACGGGATTTGCGGAGATCACCCTGCCCCCTGTCCAACCGGGTAGCAGCATCATGCCGGGGAAGATCAATCCCAGCATGGCCGAGAACCTCAATATCGTGCTGTTCCAGGTCCTTGGGCAATGTCA
>JAYROD010000420.1:0-6394 GCA_041911835.1 Fimbriimonadaceae bacterium
ATTGGTCGACGTACATTGCGGTCGACGACGTAGATGCCCGGCAGGCGAAGTGTGAGGCGTTGGGCGCGGTCAAGCTTCATGGCCCGATGGATGTGCCGACGATCGGGCGGATGGTCCTGATGAAAGACCCCGGCGGCGCGACGTTCTGGCTGTTTCAGGCTGCCATGGGTTAACAAGCGCACTTTCAGTCTCCTGTGTTTTCCTGATGCCACTTCAGGATTCGACGGCGTTGGATCATGTCTGACGGTCCCAGAACTGGGAACCGATTTGGTATAATGGGTGTTGGATATGAGTGTATGACGCTCAAGTATCTTGCAGATGAGAGCATGAAGCCGCAACCTTATGAGGTGCCGGCAGGTAGTAAGTAAAGGAAGGGCCAGCAGAGGCCAAGTCCAATCGGAAAAGCAACCTGCGGACAACTCACCGAAGACCTGGTTGCCATCTATGCAACCACTCGACCGTCAGAGGAGAAAGAGAACACAGACATGGGAAGAACAGTAGGAATCGACCTCGGCACGACGAATTCGGTCGTCGCCGTGATGGAGGGAGGCGAACCGACGGTCATCGCGACCGCCGAGGGCACGCGCACCCTTCCGAGCGTGGTCGGGTTCAAGAATAACGGCGAGCGGCTGGTCGGGGTCACCGCCAAGCGCCAGGCCGTCGTGAACCCGGAGAACACGGTTTACAGCATCAAACGTTTTATGGGGCACAAGTTGAGCGAGGTCTCGGACGAGGCAAAGCGGGTCCCTTATAAGGTCAAATCGGACAAAAAAGGCAACGCCGTCGTGCATGTGCCGGCGGTCGACAAAGACTTTACTCCTGAGGAAGTCAGCGCCATGATTCTGCAGAAGCTCAAAGCAGACGCGGAGGCGTATCTGGGCGAGCAGGTCGACCAGGCGGTCATCACGGTTCCGGCGTACTTCAACGACAGCCAGCGAACCGCAACGAAGAACGCAGGCGAGATCGCAGGCATGAAGGTGCTACGCATCATCAACGAGCCCACGGCGGCTTCGTTGGCTTACGGTCTCGACAAGAAAGCGAATGAGACCATCCTGGTCTTCGACTTGGGCGGCGGAACATTCGACGTCTCGATCCTGGACGTCGGTGAGGGAGTTTTCGAAGTGAAGGCGACCGCCGGCGACAGCCACTTGGGCGGCGACGATTTCGACCAGAAGATCGTCGAGTACCTGGCCGCCGAGTTCAAAAAGGAGCAGGGAATCGACCTCTTGCAGCAAAAGGACGCACTCCAGCGCCTCCGCGAAGCGGCAGAGAAGGCGAAGATCGAGCTCTCGAGCCAAGTCAGCACCAATATCAACCTGCCGTACATCACGGCGGTCGACAACCAGCCCAAGCACCTCGACATGACGCTCACAAGGGCGAAATTCGAAGAGCTTTGCGCCGATCTGGTCGCGCGTGTCAGGAAGCCGTTCGAACAAGCGCTTGCCGACGCAAAGCTCAAGCCTGGTGACCTGAACGAGGTCATCCTCGTTGGCGGTTCGACACGCATGCCGATGATCCAGGATCTCGTCAAGAAGCTCACGAACAAAGAGCCGAACAAGTCGGTCAACCCGGACGAAGTCGTCGCGGTTGGAGCGGCGGTTCAAGCCGGCGTCCTTGGTGGCGAAGTCAAGAACATCGTCCTGCTCGACGTCACCCCGCTCTCGCTGGGTGTCGAGACGCAAGGCGGCATCTTCGACAAGATCATCGAGAAGAACACGACGATCCCGACGAAGAAGAGCCGAACGTATACAACAGCTGTCGACAACCAGCCGGAGGTGGAGATCCACATCCTTCAGGGTGAGCGGCCGATGGCGACGGACAACAAGTCGCTTGGACGCTTCCACCTAGCGGGAATTCCGCCGGCGCCGGCTCGGATTCCGCAGATCGAGGTCACGTTCGACATCGACGCGAACGGCATCTTGAACGTCAGCGCACAGGATAAGGGTACTGGCAACCAGCAGAAGATCACGATTACGGGATCGGGCAACCTCAACCGGGATGAGATCGATCGGATGGTCAAGGAAGCCGAGCTCAACGCCGATGCCGACCGAAAGGTTCAGGAGCTCATGGAGCTGAAGAACCGAGCCGATCAGCTCGCTTACTCGATCGAGAAGACTATTCGCGATCAGGGCGACAAGATCAGCGAAGCGGATAAGACCCGCATCGAGGACAAAGTCCGCGCGCTGCGCACGGCTGTCGGCACCGACGATCAGGATCAGATCCAGACGGCGTTCACCGACCTGGAGCAGGAGAGCCATCAGCTCGCCGAGCAGCTCTACAAGTCGGCTTCCGAGCAAGGCCAGCCGGCCGGCGAGGAAGGCGAGACGGTGGGAGCCGGGGTCGGAGGCGCGTCGAGCGCCGAAGGCGACGTGATCGACGCGGAATTCAAGGAAGAGAAGTAAGCCTATCCTTCGACGGAGACCGAGCGGAGCCATCCTCTCGGTCTTTTTCGTCAAAGGGTGCTGGTGACCTTGGAAAGATGCGGCGGATGATCGGGGTCCAATCCTCGTGCTCGAGCGAGCGTCAAGGCCACGTGCTGTCCAAAAATAGCGTTCCAGAGTGGCGTGAGGGGTTGCATGCTTGGCGCCAAGGGGGCGTCGGGAGGCGAGATGGTCGGCAGCTCGAGGCCATCCACCGCTCCGTACACGATAGCTGCCGCTCGAGGTCCGGCAATCGCTCTGGGCCCGTGCTGAAAGTCCGCTAGAGAGTAGCTCTTGCAGGGCAGGAGCGCGCATTCCATGAGCTTCAGCGCTGTTTCCTGCGCTGTGGCAAAGTCATAGCCTCTGGCCAGTGCGAAAACGTTGTCCGCCCGGAGGAGAAGCTCGGATGAATCTGCAGCGACGGTGCGGCACTGGTCTTCCCAGGCTTGGGTTGGAAGCGAAGCCATAGGGGCTTCAAGGTTGGCTCCGAGTGCCCGAACCAACTGGAAGAGAGCGAGCAGAGACGCGGTATAGGTCTTGGTGGCAGCCACCGAAAGCTCGGGTCCGGCCTCCAGCAGCAAAGAATGCTCGGCAACCTGCGTCAGCTTTGAATCCGGCGTGTTCGTGAGGGCCAATGTCGCGTGGCCCTGACGGCGGAGCTCGTCGAGCACCTCGGCGACATCCGGAGCAGCCCCAGACTGCGAAATGCCGATGGCAAGGCACTTTGGGTATCGCACTTTCGCGTGGTAACGGGTGAAGACCGATGGCGCGGCCAGTGAGACGGGTATTCCCAGGTGTATCTCGATCAGGTAGCGCGCATAGAGGGCGGCGTTGTCCGAGGTTCCACGGGCAGCGAGAAGCACCATTTGGAACTCGTACCCCTTCAGAGATTCGACGAGTTGTAGGAAGTACCGCTCGGCGTTCGCAGCAAGAACAGCCGGCTGTTGCCGAATCTCGGATTCCATCTGATTGCCATTCACGGCGGGAAGCCTACCATTGAGCCTGGAATCTACGGTGAGGTAAGAAACACCGTGGAGAAAAACCACGGCCGCAAGAATCGATGGATCTCAATCAAGGAAAGGATCAATGCTCGGGCTCCGATAGCGTTGATTAGCTTCCTGCTTGTGGGCTCAAGAGTAGCAGTCGCGCTCCAAACGCGAAAAGATATCCAGACGGCAGCATGGGCTTTCGTTGCCTGGATCTGCTTTGTGGCGTTGGTCTTGCTTTGGCCCGACGGGGAACGGGACAGGTCTGTGCGGTTTGAGAATGACCTAGTAGCGATGGAGGTCACTGATCAATCGATGCCAGCGCGAGTGGATATTTTCCAGAGAGGGGTTCGGACGGGCAAGGACTTTGGTGTACTCACTCAAGAGGGCTCAAGGCTCATTTTCCGCGGCCAGTTGTGGGAATTCTGCCTAACTACAAACGAGGTCCACGATTTTCCTAGGGCATCCGATGGACCCCACTTCTGGTTCTCATTGGCATTGAACCTACCAAACAGAGATGCGGTTGTATGCGTTTTTCCCGTTCCAAGGTCCGAAATTGATGCTCAGGTAATCCCATCGTTTGCCTACTCCATGCTCCTCCGTTGGTGGAACTCGACGATAGTCCCCGGCCCAGTTGCCATTCCTCCTCTCCAAATCCAGCAAGAGGAAATGCCATCGCGGCTTTGGATGCTGTATCTGAGTCCCCTTGTGCTCATCGGAATGTGCTTGCTCCTCATGGCAGTCTTGTCGATGTTCGAGAAGCCAGAATTACCGCCGGAATCGTGGACACAGACACCAATAGCACGGGCAATTTTCCTTGTCTTGTTTGGAGGAGGAATTCTGTTTGTTACGTTCTTGTTCGCGCGACGGCAGCTGAAGCTTGATCGCTACATTCGCCAAATTGATACCTTGCCATAATTCACCCAATGATCTCCAATCCCACCTTGGCTTCGCTAGTCGCCACCGTGGTGGATGAGCAAGACTGCGATCGGGCCCTAAATCGATTAACGAAAGAGGCCCTGCAACTCACCCGTAGCCGCAACGCCATGATTGCGCGGATGAACGATGAGTTGGGGACTGTCGAACTGCGGTATGGGGCGGGAAAGGACTGGGCGCTGAGCGCCCTTGCCGAACACATTCCGATCGCAGAATCCGGAGAAGGAATCATCGCTTATGTGGCCGCCACGGGCGAGAGCTACATTTGCGATGACGTCACGCATGAGCCCCGTTACCGGAATCTCTTCAGCTCTCAGAGCGAGATCGCCGTGCCGGTCTTCGATAAGCATAGGCGGATTCGGGCCGTCGTCAACGTCGAATCGGACCGCAAGAGCAACTACACGGATGATGATCTCCAGCTTTGTGAGACGATCGCGCGACTCGCGTCCCTTGCGCTCGAACGGGAGGAGATGCTTCGCCGCGAAGAAGCGCTGATGACGATCGGCAGCGCCCTCGACCGCGCGCTCACCGAGGAGGATTTGATCGACCAAGTGCTTCAAGTCGCCGGCGAAGTTTTGAGGTTTCAGGCGGTGTCGATCTTCTTATTCGATCCCGGGAAGAGCCTCTATGTCCTCAAAGGATCGGTCGGCAGGCTGAAAGATAAGGTGGGCGAGGTTGGCTACATGGCCGATGAGGGGGTTACGGGCTGGGTGTGCGCTCACGGTGAGTCCCTCTTGCTCAACGATCCTCAGAGCGACCCCCGCTGGAAAGCCAGGCACGTCGAGATGCCCGGCGAGCAGGTCGCGAGCTTTATCGCCGTGCCGGTGATCGTACGGGGAAAATCGGTCGGCGCAATTCGGGTTCTTCGCAAGGAGTCGGACAACAAGTCCGTCGACAACCGTTTTACGGAGGACGACCTCCACCTTCTGGAAGGCATTGCCGACCAAGTGGCATCGGGACTGGAGAACATCCGGTCAGTCGAGAAGACGATACGCGTCGAGCGCATGGCAGCGTGGGGGGAATTGAGCGCGAAGAGTTCCCACATGATCGGCAATCGGGTGTTCGCCATAAAAGGGGACGTCAACGAGCTCGGGCACCTTCTGGACAGCGAGCCACTCGACGCAGGCGAATTGGCGAGGCTCTATCAAAGCCTCATGACGAACGTGACGCGAATCGAAGAGATCCTCCAAGACTTTCGGGATTTCGTGACCGCGACCCAAATCACGATGGTCGAAGCTGAGATCAACCCCCTCGTTCAAGAATCCGTCCAGGAGGTCTTCCCACGGCGAAGCAATGTACACCTCGAGTTCGACCTGGCTCCGGCTCTGCCGCCAGTGGCGATCGATCAGCGAAAGCTTCGACGGGCCATATCGGAGTTGGTGGAGAACTCGCTGAACTTCTTTTCTGAGGGACGTCTGCGCGTTGCCACCCGATTGGCGAGCGAATCCCAATTGACCCGGTCTCGCCTCAAGAGATCGAAACAGTACGTTGCGATCGAGGTGGAGGACCAGGGGCCAGGCGTGAGCGAGGAGAAGAAAGAGCAGATCTTTCAACCTTTCTTCAGCTCGCGAGTCAAGGGAATGGGATTGGGACTTTCAATCGTGAAAGGCATAGCGGAGGCCCACGGGGGTACCGTCATAGAGGAAGGCAGCGAAGGAGCGGGGGCCCGATTCGTGATTCTGTTGCCTGTCGCAGAACGTCAATAAACCCGAAAAGCGATGATCACGGCTTCGTATCTCTTGTTGGCGACAATCTGGGTGAGTCAGCCTGCCCAGACCAAGACCTACACGAACGGCGACCTTGACTTGGCGTTCAAATATCCTTCGAAATGGCAGCTTTCCGTTAAGCGGGGAGACACGAAGTTCACAATCCCTCTGAAAACCGGCAACGCGACGCTCGAGATTTACGCCTCAACGTTCCGTGGAACGCCGGAAGAATGGCAAGAGGTTCAGAATCGGGTCAATGCCAGTCTCAAGCGGGAGGTCGAGCGCCAATGGCAGGAGGAGATCCTCAGCGTTCCTTTGCTGCTCACCAAGATCAATTACCAGCAGG
>JAYROD010000421.1:0-2922 GCA_041911835.1 Fimbriimonadaceae bacterium
AAGAGCCTATGACATCCTCCGGTCGTTCGTGAATTCGGAGTGGGAACGAATCCGTGGAATCGATCTCGACAAGGCGCTTGCTGAACTCGATGCTCCGGCTGCCCCGACAGTGGCAGGAAGCATCGAGACGGCTCCCACTCTCACGTCGTCGGATCCCAAAGCTCTGGCCCGATCCGTCCTGGGCGTTTCAGAGGCGGCCGATTTCGAGGAAATTCGCAAGGCATTCGAGCGCTTAAACGAACGGAGCGAGCCAGCGCGGTTTCCCGAAGGAAGCGAAGAGCAGAAACACGCCTCCCAGATTCAAACCAGGGTCAACTGGGCCTATCAAACCCTTACCGAAGAAGTACCAACGACCGAAAAGCGATTTCGTTCACTCGAGATCGAGTAGCTATCCGGACTTTGCTTCTTCGAAACGCCTCCAATCGCCGAGGTAGAGCACTTCTTCTTCAAGTTCGACTCCAAATTTATCCAACACGAGCTTCTTCGCCATCTCCGCCAGCTCACGGATTGCCGTCGCATTCGCATTTCGGCTGTTCACGATGAAGTTCGCATGTTTTCGGCTGATTTGGGCGCCCCGATGCTCAAAACCGGCGAGACCCGCGTGCTCGATCAGGTACCCCGCTGGGACGACACCCGCCAACCTCAGCCGCTCAGGGAGCGTATCCAATCGATCGGCAAGATCCTGGGACTCGACGTTCTTGAAGAAGCTGCCTGCGCTCGCCATCGGCGGCTGTTTCGAAATCCGCTGCCGCTGATACTCCCTTGCCTCGTCATAAATTGCCTTTGGATCTCCTTGTGGTAGCTTCAACTTGGCTCGAAGCAACGCGATGTCAGGCGGGTGAGCCCTCCGAAGAACCGAGTCGCGATAGGCGAACTCCATAATGGCTGGGGCTTCCCATTTCCGAGCGGCGGGTGTTGAGATTTCAAGCTCCGTGAGAAACGCGGATACGTTGCTTCGATAGGCGCCGGCATTGCTGACCAGCGCCCCTCCAAGGGTTCCTGGAATGCCTACCGCGAATTCGAGCCCCGCTAACGAAGCCTGGGCAGCTTTCAAAAAGAGCTCCTGCAGACTGCAGCCGGTGTCCGCGATTGCAGTTCCATCCGCGTGGATTTCGATCGTACGGGCGGAGTTGACGATGACGACACCAGGCACGCCGTCATCAGATGGCAGCACGTTGCTCCCCGAGCCCAGGATGGTGGTCCTCCGCCCTTCGGAGCGACAATGGGTCACCGCAATCTCCAAATCATCGACCGAACGGACTTCCGCGAACCACTCCGCTGCGCCCCCTGCGCGCAACGTCGTGAAAGAGCGCAGGGACACCTCGTGCTCCAATCCAAACGCGGAGCTATTCATGACTCATCCCCAGAATGGATCTGTTCTTGGGCACGCTGATACTCGGCTCCGCGCCGTAAATCGGCATCGCCTCGGTGGCCGGCATCCAATCTAGGTTCGGGATAAGCTCGCCCGCCAGTGCGGCGCTCGGAAACACATTAGTTCGCTCGGAATGGCCATAGCCGACCGCTTCAATCCCATGGAGGCTTGTGGTCAAAGCGAGTGGCTTTCCCGGAGTGCGGACAAACCATTCGCCGGCCTTTTTCGGGACCGCGACGACGCCATTTGGATCGATGAGATCGAAGCTGGACGCGACGGCAACGGGAACACCAAGAGAATAGGCCAAGGCCTTGGCCAGTCCCAATCCGACGCGGACCCCAGTGAAGCTCCCAGGTCCACCGTCCGCGATGATGCGCGTGCACTCGTCCAGCTTCAAATTCGCCTGTCCCAGCAACCGGACCAGAATTCGGCATGCCGCTCCAATGCTGTTTCGGCGACCTTCCTCTTGATCCGATGCGGCAACGGAGCCATCCTCCCGCAGGAGCGCAACGCTCGCCATCGGGCTGCTCGTGCTGATCGAAAGGATCATTTTGGGACTTCGACGCTCGCGCTATCGATCAAGTCTTCGATGAGGCCCTTGTCTTTTTGGTACTCAGCATAGGTACCACGGTAGGTCAAGAGCCAGTAATATCCCGATTTCGAACCTATCACTTGCCAGACCACGATCTCACCCAGATCGCCCTGACCTCTCCGGCGGACATAGGTAACTTCGGCCCCGGCGGCGTTTCGAGATGCAGCGGGTTCCTCGCGGAGCTTGACGCTGCTGAATTGTTTCATCGATTCCCCAGAAACGGCGATGAGGGCCTGATCAGGTTTCGGTGAATCGAGCTCGCTGTTGACCGTGATGGAAGCTTGACCGTGCAGTCGCTCATTCTTCAGAGTGAAGCCTGCGTCATCCTTGGTGGCCGTCCAACCCCTCGGAATCCTCAGTTGGACATCGACGCCTCCCGCGCTCGTCGCCACCTTCTGGTCGGCAAGCCTCACTTTGCCGCCAGTATTCGAGCTCGAAATGACAACCGGCGGCTTTTTCGGCTTCACAGGTTTGACCGAGTCGGCGGGAAGCGGCACTTCTGGGTTATCGGTCTTTGGCAGATCCCCAGAAGTCGTTTGAAGCGTGACAAGCGCAGTGCGGAAAGAGCTCTCGGCCTCCTCGAACGCTCCTGCGGGCGAATTCAAACGGAACAGGAGCTTCTTAGCACGGGCGCTGTATAGCAGGCCCACCAGCGTCGAGACGTTCTCCGCTCCCTGCTGGTAATTGATCTTGGTGAGCAGCAAAGGAACGCTGAGGATCTCCTCCTGCCATTGGCGCTCGACCTCCCGCTTAAGACTGGCATTGACTCGATTCTGAACCTCTTGCCATTCTTCCGGCGTTCCACGGAACGTTGAGGCGTAAATCTCGAGCGTCGCGTTACCGGTTTTCAGAGGGATCGTGAATTTCGTGTCTCCCCGCTTGACGGAAAGCTGCCATTTCGAAGGATATTTGAACGCCAAGTCAAGGTCGCCGTTCGTGTAGGTCTTGGTCTGGGCAG
>JAYROD010000422.1:0-1820 GCA_041911835.1 Fimbriimonadaceae bacterium
CGCGCCGGAAACCAATGGCGAAGTGGCGGTCAAAGCCTGGGCGTCGCTCGGCGGATTCACGGGGCGTGAACACACCCACCTTGCGATCTACAAGGAGGACGAGAAGATCCGATTCCGCGATGTGGTCGCGCAGCCACGCAAAATCATCTCCTCGCCAATCTGGTCGGGTCTGGAGTCGGAAAAGGTTTGCTACAACGCCGGCTACACGAACGTCCATGAGTTGATCCCGTGGCGCACTCTGACCGGTCGCCAGCAGCTCTACCAGGATCATCTCTGGATGCGAGCCTTCGGGGAAGGGTTCTGCGTCTATCGCCCACCGATTGATACCAAGAGCGTCAAGCCGGTTATCGATCGCAAGCCTAACGGCAACACACCGGTCGTTCTCAACTTCATCACGCCTCATCAGAAGTGGGGCATTCATTCGACCTATACCGACAATCTCATCATGCTGACGCTTTCGCGCGGCGGTCCTTGCGTATGGATCAGCGAAGCCGATGCAAGGAAGGCAGGCATTGTCGACAACGACTGGATCGAGCTCTTCAATGCAAATGGGGCGCTCGTCGCGCGAGCAGTTGTTTCGCAGCGAGTGAAAGCGGGCATGTGCATGATGTATCATGCTCAGGAGAAGATTGTGAACGTTCCGGGCTCCGAGCAGACCGGCTTGCGCGGGGGCATTCATAACTCCGTGACTCGGACTGTCCTCAAGCCGACCCACATGATTGGCGGCTATGCCCAGCAAGCCTGGGGCTTCAACTACTATGGAACTGTCGGCTCCAATCGCGATGAGTTCATCATACTGCGCAAGATGGCGCAGGTGGATTGGCTCGATCAGCCTGCCGCGGACCAACCAGGCGATATTCGCGCGTCGAAAATGGAGGCCGCAGAATGAAGATCCGTGCGCAGATCGCGATGGTATTGAACCTCGACAAATGCATCGGGTGTCACACGTGCTCGGTCACTTGCAAGAATGTTTGGACCAGCCGTGAGGGCATGGAATACGCCTGGTTCAACAATGTCGAAACCAAACCCGGCATTGGTTATCCCCGCGACTGGGAGAACCAGGAGCGCTGGCGGGGCGGCTGGCGACGCAAGAAGAACGGCAGGATCGAGCCGCGCATCGGCTCCAAGTGGCGGGTGCTCGCCAATATCTTCGCCAATCCCGACCTTCCCGAGATCGACGACTATTACGAACCCTTCACCTTCGACTACGAGCATCTGCAGAAGGCGCCGGAAATGCAGACCATGCCGACGGCGCAGCCCCGCTCGCTGGTCAGCGGGGAGCGCATGAAGAAGATCGAATGGGGCCCGAACTGGGAGGAGATCCTCGGCGGCGAATTCGCCAAGCGCTCCGCGGATGTCAATTTTGAAGGCGTTCAAAAGGAGATTTACGGCCAGTTCGAAAATACCTTTATGATGTATCTCCCGAGGCTTTGCGAGCACTGCCTGAACCCGGCCTGCGTCGCCGCTTGCCCGTCTGGCGCCATCTATAAGCGCGAAGAGGACGGCATTGTTCTCATTGACCAAGACAAATGCCGCGGCTGGCGCATGTGCGTGTCCGGCTGCCCGTACAAGAAAATCTACTACAATTGGTCGAGCGGAAAATCCGAGAAATGCATCTTCTGCTACCCGCGAATAGAGGCGGGCCAGCCTACTGTCTGTTCGGAGACGTGCGTCGGACGCATCCGCTATCTCGGCGTGATCCTCTATGACGCCGACCGTATTGAAACTGCGGCGAGCGTCGCTGCGGAGGAGGATCTCTACCAAGCGCAGCTTGATGTCTTCCTCGACCCGAATGATCCGGCGGTGATTGCCGAGGCCCG
>JAYROD010000423.1:0-7706 GCA_041911835.1 Fimbriimonadaceae bacterium
CGACCGTGGGATTGCCTCGGCTGTCCAGGATTTCTCGGGCGACGATATCGATGATCAGTGGCATGAATTCTCCTCGGGAACCGGTTGGGGACTGCCTTAGAGGATAGCTGGTTCCCGGATTTCCTGACAAGCGGCGACGCCGGCGGCGGACTTGGTAAGCTTGCTTCGGACCCACAGGCATGGCGATCGCAAAGGAAAGCTATTTTTGGCACAAGCTCCACTCGCTGACCGGCATCATCCCGATCGGCTTTTATATGCTCCAGCACCTGACGTTGAACTCATTCAGCCTGGCTGGACCTGAGAAGTTCAACGCCGTTATTGGTTTCTTCGCCGGCTTCCCAAAGCATCTTCTCTTCGCATTGGAGATCGGAGTTCTCGGCATCCCGATCCTGTTCCATTCCATCTACGGACTTTTCATCACGAGCCATGCCGAAATGAACTACAAGGGTCCGCTGAAATATCCTGAGAATCTGCGATTCGTCTTGCAGCGGTACACGGGCATAGCCCTTTTTCTCCTGCTTATTGCGCACGTTGCGACGACGACGATCAACGCCCGATTCAACGGTGAGCAAGTGATCGAGTTTGCCGCTTGGCACGACCGTCTGACGAGTTTCTTCTACATTCCGCTTGCACTGTACATCGTTGGGGTAGCGGCGGCGGCGTATCACCTCAGTTACGGGGTATGGCAGTTTTGCATCCGTTGGGGCATTACGATCAGCCCGCGTTCGCAGAAGGGAATGGCCAAGTTCTCGATGATCGCGTTCGTGCTGATCACGATATTAGGATGGGGCGCGCTGGTGGGCTTTCTGAGGACTCCGACTCAAGTCGATCAGGGGATCCAGGTTTCGGCGCCGAGTTCCCGCAGCACATCAGTCGACCTCTAACCTGCTTAGGCTGCTCTCGGGAGCTGGCAGGCGTGGGTGACGCGATTTCTACCCGCACGTTTCGATTCGTAAAGCGCCTGATCCGCGGCGGTAATGAGATCCGTCTTGGAATGAATATTCGGGCCGAGCGTTGCCACCCCGATGCTGACCGTGACCGTCCGGTCGGGCCAGTCCTGACTCTCGATCGCCTCGCGATAGCGCTCTGCGGCATGTATCGCACCGTCGGCGTCCGTCGCAGGTAGAACGACGACGAATTCTTCTCCGCCGTATCTCGCAATGAAGTCCATGCCTCGCGCGGATTCCGTCAATGTCGCTGCGAGCTTTTTGAGAACTTCGTCTCCGGCTAAATGGCCGTATGTGTCGTTGTATTGCTTGAAGAAATCGACGTCCATCAACAGCACGGAAACCGTCCCCAGCGACCGCTGTGCGAGCTGGTATTGCGTGTCGAGGAAATCCTGAAAGGCGCGGTGATTGATGAGGCCGGTTAGGCCGTCGGTGGTCGCCAGCGCCTCCAAGCGCGTATTCACATCGGCCAATTCCCGCTGTTGAATTTGGAGAAGCTCATGGCTCTCGCTGATCTGCACAAGCTGCATCTCGATCATCTCGCGCTGGCGAACCGATTCGCTGACGTCGATGCAAGCGCAAAGCACACCGATGATGGCGCCATCCGCGTTCCGAAGCGGGAAGACGTTGGTGAGAAGACAGATCTCGGTTCCATCGGGGCGAACGAATCGAGCCTGAAGATTCTCAATACTCAACTCGGTATCAAACACCTGCTGACGATATTTCTGCCATCTGAAGCTCGTGTCCGACGCGACGAAGAGATCGTCGATCGGATGGCCATAAATCTTCTCGGGTGGGAGGCCAATGAGGCGCTCAGAGGCATTGTTGAATTCCATCACGGCGTCTTCATTATCGATGGTGAAGCACGCTACGGGGAGATTGTCGAATAGGTCCTGAAATCGCTTAGAGGCGAATACCGAGAGCGCCTTTGACCGCTCCGCTTCATTGAGGGCGGCCGTGAGCTGTGATTCATTCTTGGTGAGTTCGTCGTTTCGAGCCTTGAGATCGGCCTGAATCTTCGCGAGCAAAACGTTCTGCTGCTCGAGGGCGATGCCTTGTGCCTCAAGCTCGCTGTTCGTCGTTCTTAGCCGGGCTTCGCTGTCGAGCACCGATGTGTGGGAGGCTCGGAGGTCTTCCAACATGGCGTTAATCGATCCGCCGAGAGACGAGATCTCGTCTTTGCCGGCATCGTCGACCCGTTCGTCACCCTGGCTGACATCTTCGATTCTCGAGACTTGCTTAGCCAATCCGATGACGCGTCGGAGTACGAATCGGTTGAGCATCAGGAGGCTGATTGCGAGGAGGGCGGCGCTACTGAATACGAGCGCCAAGAGCATGACGCGCACGCTGGCCTGGCCTTCCCAGAGGATGGTGCGAGGGTATTGTGCTCTGACGATCAAAAGAGGCTGCCCGGATATGTCGTTCAGCACCGCATAGGCGGCGATCCAATCGTCGCTTGGGGTCAGAACAACGGTTCGGTCGCCTCCGAGCATGGCTCGCTTGGCGGCGTTGAAATCCGAAGAAAGACTCTTCGAATCGAACGGCTCGACTTCAATGTCGGAATGCGTCTCTTTGCCGATCGCCTCGAACTCGGCTTCCTTCAGGTGCCGGGCCATCACGATCGCTCCGCGAATCGGGCCCTTCCCGTTGCTCCGGGTCACCGGACGAGAGGCGATCATCAACGGCCCAGACGGCGTGGACAAAATGCCCTTCGTCGATTGGTCCACGTTCGTGAAGTGGGTGAGGGAGGGCAAGGACTTGATGGCCTCGATGACTTCGGGCCGTGCGCTGTTCGGGTCCCGCCAGGAGGGATCGTTCGCGCGTGAAGAAACCACTTGGCCCTTGTCGTTGAAAATGATGAGCGTGTCGAGGTGGATCGTCTCCAGTTGCTCGGGCGCTAAGTTCGACTTCGCGTAAGCGGCGTTTTTGTCGACGATATACCGAAAAGTATCATCCCAATGGCCCCAGTCCGCGGCAGTCTTGTCCATATCGGCCAGCCGCGCCTGGAAAGCATTTCGTACCGTCGATAGATTGACTTCGGTCCTTTGGCTCTCGAGGTTCAAGAACCCATTCATAACGACGAGACGGCATAGAAAAAACAGCCCCGTCGAGACGGCAAGACAAGCTACTGAAAGGATGATGAGGGCTTTGGTTCTGAGATTCAAACGCCCACCACCCCTGTGAGGAAATCGCCAAAGCAGCCGGAAAGGGCAAATTCGAACCTACGGCAGCCGGAGCCGTATCGGTATGATCCGTCGAAAAGTTGCATCCTGCCGCGCCCGTCCGATCTCGTATCGAACGAGAGAATTATCGGCTCGAATTTGGCCCAGCCCTATAGACTAAATTCTTTGTAACGAAAAATGGGGACGCCGACTATTCCATCGTTACGCGGATCGCCTGGATGACCTCATCCACATCGGGCAGCGCCGCATATTCATATATCGGGTTGTATCCAATGTGCACATCCGGGCGTGTGACCAGCTGTGGGGGCGCCAGGAACAGGTTAAACCGCTCGGGGACGCTCGTCATCTCCGCGACGATGGTCTGGCCGAAGCCGCAGGTTCGATTGTCCTCATGGAGCACGACGAGCCGCCCCGTCTTCTCCAGCGACTTGGTGATCGTCTCCCAATCGCAGGGCACGATGCTCCGCAGGTCGATGATCTCGACACTTGCCTCGCCTGCGAGCTTGTTGGCGGCCTCTTCCGCCAATTCGAGCGTGTTGCCATAGGTCACGAGCGTCACATCGGAGCCTTCACGCACGATCTTCGCTTTGCCGAAGGGAACCGGCTCGACGTTCTTGACATCCGCTCGCTTCCTGAAAATATGTTTAGGAATGAGGATGAAAGTTGGATCGTCACCGTGCATCGCCGTCCAGAAGAGCCCCGCCGCGTCTTCCGGCGTCGAGGGGATGGCAAGCCGGATGCCCGGATTGTGCGCGATCATGGCCTCGTTGGCCTGGCTGTGCCAGAGCGACCCGCCCGGAAGGTAGGCGCCGTAGGGAGCGTAGACCACCATCGGGCACTTCCAATGACCGAAGCTCCTCCAGCGCAGGGTGCTCAGGTTCGTCGTGATCTGGTTCCAGGCCGGGGCCACAAAGTCGATGAACTGCAGCTCGAAGACCGGATGCATGCCATACGCCGCCATCCCGACCGCCGCACCGAGAATCGTCGCTTCGGCCAGCGGCGAATTGTAAACCTGCTTGGGGAAGCTCTCGCTGAGCCCTTTGGTCAGCCCGAATACCCCGCCCTTTGGATCCTCGATGTCTTCGCCGAAGAACACCACGGCAGGGTCGCTCTCGAGGAATTTCCGCATCGTCTTGTTGATGCTGTCGACCATTGTCTGTGGACCGGTCTCGATCGGGGGCCGCTCGGCGGGCCGCAAATCGCCGGTGCAATGGTCGAGCACCTCCTCGGCCCTCGGGTCTTCCTCCTTCTCGGCCTTCAGGTAGTCCTGATCGACCTGCTCGGCGACTTCCTCTTGAATCTTCTCGAAGTCGGCCTCGGTCAGCGCCCCTTCGGCGATGAGTTCATCCTTCAGCAGCTTAATCGGGTCCCGCGCGGCCATCGCATCGATGTCGGCCTGCTCGCGGTAGACGCGCTGGTCGTCCGAGCTCGTGTGCGACGAAAGCCGGTCGAGGTCGCACCACAAGATCGTCGGGCCCTCGCCCTTGCGCGCCTTCTCGGAGGCTGCTGCGAACTTCTCCTGAACTTCCGAAACCAGCCGCCCATTCACCTTCACCAGGTGCTCTTCAGAGAGAATCCCCCCGATCTTATAGGCGAAGAAATGCGCCGTCGGCGTCGAGATGCCGTACTTGTTGTCCTCGATGACGAACAGCACCGGCAGCTTCTCCTGAATCGCAAAGGCGATCGCCTCATAAAACTCGCCCTGCCGCGAGGCCGCGTCGCCCACGCTCGCCACGCACACCGAATCCTTGCCGCTCAGCTTCATCGCCCAGGCCGTGCCGCAGGCCGGAAGCAGCGAGCCGCCGGTCGGCGTGCAGACGCTAAAGACGTTCAGCTCGCGGGAGGAATAGTGCCCCGGCATCTGGCGCCCGCCAGAGCTCGAGCCGCGCTTGGCGAAATAAGCCATCGCCAAGTCGTAGTTGCTCATCCCTCGTGCCAGCATGAGCGCCCGGCTCCGGTAATACGGGAAGATCCAATCGTCGGGCCGCAGGCACGTCTCGATGGCGGCGAGCGCCTCGTGGCCCATGCCGCTGACCTGGAACCAGCCTTTGCTCTGCCTCAGCAGGATGCCTTCGCGCCGGTCGCCCTCGCGGCTCAGCATCATGAGGCGTAGAAAATCGATCTTGGTTTGAGGCTTGGTAGTCTGAACTGCTGACAAGAGAATCCTCCGTTTCGTCGTTGAAACTGCTGGGTTATCGAGGCGGATCCGCCGTCCAGATTATAGCTGATTCGAAGCTGGCGGCACGCGGCGCGGGGATCCGGCCAGATGCCCCCACCGGAGGCTCGGCGGAGACATCAGGACTCCCTCCAATCCTCAATCTACAATCTCATGCCTCAGGGTGCACGCTCGGGTCGATTCCAAGATCGACATGCCGAAACCCTGAGGCTATACGGATGAAGCCTCAGGGTCTCAGATTGCTGCAGCCGAAAGTTGACCGATGGCGGACCCTGAGGCATGACAAAGGGCAATCGAGATCGGTTGCGGCGGTCGCGACCCGAGGCAGGAAACCGACGCCGGACCCTGAGGCATGCCAAGGATCTGTCGTCCTCGTACAGGGGCACGACTTGGGATGAAGGCACGTTATGATGAGAGAGCGCCATGAAATATCTAGTTGTTCCGCTGATCGCCGTCGCCTGTGCGGTTGCGTGCTTGTTCGTGGCGGAGCTCGTCGTGTGGCTGACCGTACCGATACCCGCGGGCTTTTCCCCCGCCGATACGGAGCAGGGTATCCGCTATGGCGCAATCTCCGCTTGTGCGGGCTTTGTTGCCGGTCTCCTCGGAAGCCTGCTTTTCATCGCTTCTCGCGACAGACTGGTATGACGTGCGGCATTGGATCACACTCTGGTATTGGCGGGAACGGCGGAATGGTCGGAGGTTTCATCGGGAATTGGTCCAAACATCTCTTGTTACACTCTCCGAAGCTGGAATATGGGGGCCAACCCTCCATCAGTCCAAACGCTATCCCCCAAGAACACAACTTGACGCGCTCTTCATGGCGCCGCCCCAAGCCCTTAATCGGCCATACGTCAATCGCGTTTTGTTTCCTTTGCTCTGAAATAGCACAATCGGGCCCCGCCAACTTCGTGAGCACACAACACGCCATGCAATGTGCATACTGATGATTGCCAAAGTGGGCCGGGTGGTGCCACCAATTCCGCAGAATTGCACTCGCACACGCGTCGCAAGGCGTTGCTGCAATCGTCAGGCTCCCCTGACCCAGACCCAGGAGTGGCGACTCCCCGCTAGGGTCAATGTACGTAGTCGGATTGTTACGCGCATACCCATACGCATGGCCACTGGGCCACAACGGATCGACGGTCAGCCACCTTCCAAGATTCGGCTTGAGAAATCGGGCACGCACATAGAACACCGCGTCGAGAATATCTTTGAAATAGCCCTGCGTCCCGATGTAGGTCAGAGGCGTTGGATTGGTTCCAGTTCTGGCGCTGACTTCTCCATAGGGCCAATATTCCCAAGTGTCCGTCTTCGTTTGCGTATTGTCGAGGAGCGCGGCGGTTGAGCCCAGCGGGTCGGGCATATAATCCCGCTCGACGCCTCCGCGGTTTTCGTGGATGACCATCCCGCAGAAGTTGGTGTAAGTCACTGACATCGGCATCTTTCATTACTCCGTGCTATGGACTTTGGGTGATCGGCCCTCACTCATCTTATCACGCTTCTTTTGCGCAACCGCGTCTATTTTTGAAGAACGCGTCGAAACCCTAAGGCATGACAACTGACGCCTTGATGCCGCGACGCCCTCCGCCCTACTTCAACTTCACGATCGTGCCATCGACGGTGATCGCGAGGTTGCCGCCGGGGCGGGGGGGAGAGGGCATGAGCGCCTTCGGGTCGCCGTGCGCGTTCCAGCCGGTCTCGCGGCTGTCGAAGAGGAGGATCGTCTTGCCCTTATCCTTCAGGTCGTCCTTATATTTCTTGCTGGCGGCGTCGTTCATGGCATAGCCAAAGCTGCCCGCGCCGCCCGGCCGCACCATCGGGTTGACGAACTTCTTCATGGCCTCTTCGTCGCTCATGTCGGCGACCTTGACGCGGTTCTTGATGGCGTCCATCCAGGCGGCGGCATCGGGGAACTGGCCCTCGGAGTCGTGGTAGAGCATGAGCGCGGTGTGCAGCGCCTTGAGGTTCTCGGTGCTGGTGCCCTCGTATTTGCGCATCTCGGGATTGTCGAAGAAGCCCTCGCGGTAGGCGGCCATGAGCACCGGCCCGAACCGCCACGCGCAATAGCCGATGACGGCGATGAGCGCGATGCCGAGCCAGAGGAACAGCTTCTTGAGGACCTTTCCTTTGCGCATGGGTTGATTATGAAGCGCGGATGCCACTAGTACAATGGAGCCTATGCCGGAACTGCCCAAGGTGCCGCTCATCCTCGCGCCGACGCCGCTGCACCGGCTCGACCGGGCCTCGAAGGACACCGGGCTGGACCTCTGGATCAAGCGAGACGACCTGACCGGCTTCGCGCTCGGCGGCAACAAGGGCCGGAAGCTGGAGTACTTCCTGTTCGATGCGCTGGATAAGGAGGCGGAGGTGGTGGTGACCTGCGGCTCGTCGCAGTCGAAC
>JAYROD010000424.1:0-9881 GCA_041911835.1 Fimbriimonadaceae bacterium
CCACCCGCCGCTCACGGTCTTATCCGCGACCGTCTCCGCGACATAGGTGCAGCACCAGGGGTTTTGCTTGGAGAACATTCCTTGGGCGAACCAGTACAGGCGTC
The DNA here is from genome assembly GCA_041911835.1 of Fimbriimonadaceae bacterium. Classification (GTDB taxonomy): domain Bacteria; phylum Armatimonadota; class Fimbriimonadia; order Fimbriimonadales; family Fimbriimonadaceae; genus JAYROD01. The sequence goes on from JAYROD010000424.1 coordinate 105, forward strand.
CATCCGGGCCGTTATTTCGTCGATCCGGGTCAAAGAGCAGGACCGCGCGCCCGGCTCCAGCGGCGCCACCTCCGTCGCCCTGGACCCATTCCGAGCCAACTTTTGTCAATTTGCCACCCGACTCCTCGAAGCGCACAAGATTCCATCGGTGGGTGCGCTTGTCATCTTGCTTCTGAGCCGTTCCCACGAGGAATTTCTTATGAATCGGATCCCAGCAGGCGCCGGCTGGGATCAGACTCTGCACATCCAGGGTCTGAGCGGGCCCCCACGCTTTTCCATCCCAGGTCTGGGCCGCGATTTCTCCGGAACTCGCCCGAGTGGCAAAGAGCCACACTTTTCCACCTTGCGTCGTCAAATTCGGCGTCCAATCGGCCTCGGCATGCAGGATAGTGGGGTCGCCAACTTTCCACTGACCCTTCTCCTGCCGGACGGTTCTGCTCACAAGGCCGCCCGCGCTCGGATACACGAGCACGATCTGCCGCCCATCGCTCATCGCCGACGGATCGCCAGTGAGGCCCTCCGGAACCAACGTGACCGGCGCCTCCCACGCAAAAGGCTTCGTCAGTCGACGCATGACGATTGATCCCGGCTGATCGACGCTGATGGTCGGATCGACCTTCGGATCGGGCTTGAACTCGGGCCGAGCTCCCGAAAGCACAAACGCTTTGCCTTGATGGACGAAAAGCCAAGGTGCGCATAGCGTCTTTCCAACCTCGTCTCGACGGCCCGCATTGGTGCTGTAGGAATAGTTGATATCGGCCCGGACATGCTTCTCACCGAAAACGCCGTTCCAGTTCCAGTCAATCAGAGTGGTCTTCCCATTTGGTTTGAGCCGAAACCGGTAAGGCCCTTTCTCGAGGAACTTCACTTGGTCATAGGGCAGCGGCAGCACTTCGCTCAGGTCGGTTTCCTTCAGCACGAAGTCCTTGAGCCTTCCGTCGCTGAAGTGGATTTTCTCTCCGCTGTCCTCATAGCCGTAGCTGTAGGCGTAATTCATGAGGCTCGAGTAGGTCGGGCACCATACTGGAGCCCAAAACCCCGTATGGTCCATCCCCAGTTGATGGCCCATTTCGTGGCTGAATGCTGCCCAACCCCCGGCGCCGCCCCCATCCCCGAGTTCGTCCGCCTGCCCTCCGCCCCAGGGAGTGATCTGCATCCAGTGGACGACGCCTTTCCACTTCGCGGGTCGGAACTTGTCCCGAAGCTCCCACCAGGGCTTCTTCATGTCTTCGTCGTTCACTGGGTCGAGTGGAACGACGTGGAACGCAAAGCCTTTGACTCCATCCAGGTTCTGACAATCGATATCTGCGTAGAACTTGGTCACCCGGGCCAACTCCCGTTTGGCATCGTCCTCCTTGAGGTTCGAAAAACGGCTAACGAGACAGATCACGTCGATATGCCGAGGATTGCAGCCGAGAGCCTTGAGATCGAGCCCACGGAAACTTCCCACTTCCCAGCCGTCCAGCAGGCCATCGCCATCTGTATCCGGATTAAGCGGGTCGGTGCCAAGCTCGCGCTCTTCGTCGTTAGTGAGGCCGTCGTGATCAGAGTCAGTTTCCCCGTCAGAGAGTCGGCGATAGAACAGCACGGCGTTGGCGGTGTGGCTCTCGGTGCCATAGCGGAACTCGACGACATCGAGGTCGCCGTCGTGATCCAGGTCAGCCTCGCACTGGATCACTCGTGCCTTTGGAAGGATGGATGGAGGCAAGACCTTATCCAAACGGTTAGGCTTGAGATCGGTTCGAGCCTCGAAGCCGGCGCCAAACTTGGCGCTCTTGATAACCATTTCAGGCAGTTGGATGCGATAGCCGTCACCCGTCTTCTGCGACCAAGCCGCCAACGTCGCGCCATGGTCGAGCAACGCCAGCTGCGGCTTTTCGAGCTTGGTGGGCAGGAGAAGCCATTGTTTGACATCCGTAAACTTCCCGTCCTGAAATTTTCCAGCCAGACGAAGGGTCTGCCCGTCGAAAATGCCGGCGACGTCCGCCCCGGGCTTGCTGTCGAATTCTCCCGCAACCGCCGCCTCGCAATCGTTGCCCCATTTCGTGATCGCTTGAAACGGCGTGCCTGCTTTCATTCCCTGCTGATTGAGTGAGACATCGATGATGCAGTCCCCGCTCGGATAAATAGCGATGAGGTCGGCGTAGCCATCTCCGTCGACGTCGCCGACAAGCGGGATACGTGGGGCGACCGCGAAGTTCAAACCCCAATAGATCGGCTTGGCATAGTGAGGGGGAGTCGAAAGGGCAGCAAGGCCAAAGGCGGCAAGCGCAGCGATCATTTCGATAACATAGCACAGCCTGTCACAGGCCGAGGTTGTCCGAGGTCATTCCCAAGGATTCACGAAGCAGATTCGCCAGCCGCTCGACTGCTTCGTCGTTCGCCTCCTGAAGGGGGAGCCTCGGTTCGGGCCGGTCAAGAATCTTCCACCGAGCCAGGAGCTTTTTGTGTGTGGCCGGCTGCGGTTCACTTCGGATGGACCTTAGCACGGGTTCGAGGATGCTGAATTTGGCTTCAGATGACTCCCGAGTGTCGGACGAGATCCACTCCCTAACGATCGCCGAAAGCCAATGCGGAACGACGTTGGCCGCGCCGCTGATCGTCCCGCTCCATCCCGATTCGAGCGCCTGTATCAGCAAGGTTTCGTCGCCGACGAACAGCGATTGCCTTTCCGAGACGACACGCCGATAGGCCGCAAGGTTCGAGTTCTCGCCGCTGCTGTCCTTGGCACCGCACGCGTTTGGATGCCTGAGGAGCCGACCCAGCATTTCGGGCTCGACTGTGAAGCCTGTCATCTTCGGGAAGTTGTAGATCAGCGCCGGCGTTGGCGATTCATCCAAAACACGCTCGAACCAGCGCTCGATGCCTGCTTCGCCGGCGCTTCGGAAATACGATGGGGCCATGATCAGGACCGCCGCGGCGCCGTATGCGGCCGCCTGCTTGCAAAGCCATAGCGCCTCATCTAAGCTTGGAGTGGCGATGCCGAGCACAAGATCCAGCTGGCCCTTGACGGGAAGGCTATCCCGCAGAAGATCGCGCTTTTCGACGGCGCTCAGCGACGGGCCCTCTCCGTTCGTCCCGGCAAGTACGGCGCCCTGACATCCGGCTGCTTCGAACCATGCGAGGAGCCTGGCGAGCGACCCGAGGTCGACGCGGCCCTTTGGATCGAACGGAGTAACCGCCGCAGGATAAACACCCGCCTTGAGCATGAACCCGATTATGGCGTCCTGCTACAATAGCCGCAGCCTATGGAAGGCGATACGGCGCTGCGAGCGCTTCTAAGCATCTTCTTGTTATTGGCCAACGCGTTCTTCGTGGCAGCCGAATATGCGCTCGTCGGTTGCCGCAGGTCTCGCCTCGAAGCGCTCATCCGCAAAGGCAACCGCTCCGCTCGGCTCTTGCTTGCATCGCTGGAAACGTTTTCGATGAGCATCGCGGGGATCCAGGTTGCGATAGCCATGTGCGGGATCGGCATCGGAATGGTCACCGAGCCGCTCATCACGGATTGGCTGCAGGGCTATTTGGGAGCCTTCACCAAAGGCGTCAGCATCGCCCTTTCGCTCCTGCTTGTGACGTTTGTCTTGGTCGTCATTGGCGAACTTATCCCCAAATACGTCGCCATCCATTCGCCGGAACGGCTCGGACTCGTGCTTGTGCGCCCGCTCCGGTTCTGCGTCACCTTGCTTCACCCCATCGCCTGGTTGGCACAAAAGTCAGGGGCATTGGCCATCCTGCCGTTCGGGATCAAGGTCCACGAAATCGGCGAGGACGCCATTTCAAAAGAGGATCTCATGCTGCTGGTCCGTTCGGGCAGCGAAGGTGGCAGCCTGGAAGAGGAGCACGCGCAGGTGATCTCCCGAGCGCTCAAATTGGACGTCCTCAACGCCGACGACATCATGATCCATCGGATCGACATCCAGTGGCTCGATCTCGACACTCCCTTGGATGAAATGCTCGAAAGGATCGCCCACGTCTCCCATAACAGAATCCCCGTGTGCCGAGGGGATATCGACGATCTGGCGGGTGTCCTATATCTTCAGGATTTCGTCAAGCACTGGGGTGCTCCGGACTTCTCCCTCGAGAAAATCGTGCGGCCCGTCGAGGCGATCCCTGAGAGCCTTCCGCTCAACCGAGTGATCAACCGCATGCGCGACGCCAAGACTCAAATTCTCATCGTCATCGACGAATATGGGGGCACGAGCGGGCTCATCACGCTGGAGGACGTCGTGGAGGAGGTGTTTGGCGAACTGGAAGACCAGCTCGAAAGCGAGCGGCCGCCAATCGAGCTGCACGGCACTCGTCGTGTGTCCGCTCGGGCCGATGTCCGCTTCGATGAACTGCTCGAATTCCTCGGCCAGGAGCCTGAAGAAGAGATCCAGACGGACACGCTCGCGCAGATCTTGGTGGATTCACTCGAACGTGTGCCAAAACTGGGCGACTCGGTTCAACTTCCCATTGGGCTCATGCGCGTCGAGAATATGGCCCGTCGCCGCATCACACGGGTATCGATTCAGCTCGCCAAGGACGTGTCTTCGCCCGATTCGTAGTGGAGCTTCAGTCGTTTGGCGATCGCAACGGCTCGGTCGGCGACATGCTCAAGGCCGTGAAACACTTCGATAGTGCGCACCAAATGTTCAGTCGCGTCCGGCTGGGCCCGAATGATCTCGAAGACGCGGTCTCGCGCCTTCGAATAGGCCTTGTCGATCAATGCGTCGCCTTCGATGACCTCGCTCGCGAGTTCGGGCGAGTACTGCGTATAAAGGCGCAAAGCGTTCACAAAGCAATGGCGAGAGTTCGCACTGAGCTCGGAGAGCGCCGCCCGCATCTCGCCAGGAAAGTGGCCCTGGAGTTTGGTCGATCGCCGTGCAAGTTTGACTGCATCGTCGGCGACCTTCTCAATTTCTCCGATGACTCCCAGCGTCGAGGTGAGAAACCGTAGCTCGCTGGCAACGGGCGCTTCCTGCATGATGAGGAGGCACGTCTCGTTCAGAGTCCAGCCCTCCAGTTTGTCGACGGTGTCGTCGTCTGAGACGACCTGTTCAGCCATCTCCGCATTGCCGCTAAGCACCGATTCTACGGCATGTTGGATCATTTCGACGGCTACATTGCCCATATGCACGACCTCTGAGCGGATCGCATCCAGGCGTTCGTCGTAGTGGTGGCGGAGAGTCATGACATGAAGATCGGTTCGGAACCGACATCGTATTAGACGTTCCCCGAGCCGCCTTCGATCCAGATGGAGTCTTGCCGAGCCTGATCCTGGTAACTTGACACGGTGAAATGGATGTCCGCCTTGGCGCTTCTCGGCGCAGTATGCAGCGCTCGCGCCGAGCGGCTGATCTTTATTCCGACGGCGGTCAAGCTCCGCCTGGGGGTCGTTCGTGCGCAGGCTTATTTCTCTGGACAAAAGGGCCGCGACGTCCGCGGATTTCTGACGACGGGATTGGCCAAGTCAGTCGACATTGAACTGACCTATGATCGCTTCAATGGCGGTGCCACGGCAAGCTCGATCAATCTTGCGTACTACTATGTCGTCCCGGTGACCGACCTCACGCCGGGCATTGCGGTGGGGGTTCAAGACTTACTCGACAATACGCCCGACCGACGTTCAGCGTATATTGCGGTTACCTACCGCATCGGGCAAGTCGGCGATTACAACTCCGACGTTCCGGCTGAACTGACGCTCGGCGGAGGTACGGGACGCTATCGACGGGGCGCCTTCGTCGGATTTATGCTGCCTTTTGCTGAACAGCTGAGGCTCCTCGGAGAGTACGACTCGACAAAGATTACGGCGGGGTTTCAGATTCGCCCGATTCGCGGTTTGGCGCTGGGGACTTTGTTTCAGTCCGATCGGACTCTCTGGAGTCTGTCGTACTCGGTGAGGTTTTGAGCAGGAGTCCCGCCCGGGCGCAGAGTTCGATGAGTTCTGACTCGATCCGCTGTTGCATGAGCACCCGGTTTTCACGCTCGTTGGAACTGGTTGCCACTTCACCATAGCTGAAGGGGCGTCCAAAAACGACGGTCATCCGATGCCTTCGCCGGATCTTGCTCCTGCGGGGCCAGACGATTTCGGTACCGGAGATGCCGACCGGCAGCACCAGCGCACCCGTCGATTTCGCCAGCGTGCCGACGCCGGGGGTGATCTTGCCGAGCGTGACGCCGTCGCCGCGGGTTCCTTCTGGGAAGATGAGTACGGCGCGCCCTTGCTTAAGCAGCTCGATCGCTTTGCGGATCGCCTCCATGTCGCCGGCTCCGCGCCGCAAGGGGAATGCGCCAACGCTCCGAATCAGCCAGCCAAGAAAGAAGACCTTGAAGAGCTCCTCTTTGGCCATGAAGGTCACTTCTCGTCGTTGGGAACAGGCGATGATCGGAGGGTCGAGGAAGCTCAGGTGGTTCGGAGCGACGATCAGCGGACCCGTCATCGGGATGTTGTGTTCATCCACGCTGCGGATGCCGCCAAGCAACCGGAAGGCAATATTCCGAGCGGCCCACCGGATGAACCGATACCAAAGGTGCCCGCGCGGATTCACGGGCGAGAGTATATCGTCTGTCGAGCTCCCGCTAGCTGCGCTTGAATTTGCGCCAAAGATCTGCCTTCGAGAGCACGAGGGTAATAGGTCGGCCGTGCGGGCAGAGGTATGGGTTCTCGGTCTGCGCAAGATCGAATAAGAGCTTCTCCATCTCGTCGTGCGTCAGCGGATCACCGGCCTTGATCGCCATCTTGCAGGAGCAAAGGATGAACACTTCGTCGCGGGTGTCCTTTAGGCAGCCTTGACCCAAACCGCCCGCCAACTCGTCGACAAGGTCCCGAAGAACCTGAAGAGCGTTCTTCTTCCTCATCAGGGCTGGGACGCCCCGCACCAAGAAGCTGTCGCCGCCGAAGCTTTCGAGTTCGAACCCGATTTCAGCAAGCTCACCCAGCCGCTCGGCAAGCTGCTCGGCCGACCGCCGGTCGAGGTGGAGCGTATCGGGCACGAGCAGTGGCTGGCGCTCAACCCGAACGGAGCCGCGGGTCGCCAAGAGCCGCTCATAGAGTATGCGTTCGTGCGCCACGTGCTGATCAACAATCAGCAGTCCGGTCTCGTTTTCAGCGATCACGAAGGTGCTCATCAATTGCCCGAGCACCCTGAGGCCGTCGAGAAAACCGCCCATACCTGCCGTGCCCGGTGGCGACGCCTCGAAGCCTTGGGACAAGGTCGCTGCTGGCACTTCTCCAGAAAGGAACGCATGACCGAGTGCCATCAAGTTCGTGGGCGTGGACCCTCCACCGAACGGTGAAGGCCATGGGCTCTCCGAACTTGTCGAGGAGCCCCCGCCGTGAGGGGAAAACCCGAGCAGAGCCGTGTTGGCAGCGGCGAGCGCTTCTGCGCTAGGCAGCATGCCTTGCTCGAGCAGCGCGCTGCGGATTGCGTGCCGAACGGCGTCGAATACTTGGCCCTCGGTCTGGAAGCGCACCTCGCTCTTTGTTGGGGATACGTTGGCATCGACGCGAGAAGGGTCGATGTCGATCATCAGAGCTACAACCGGGAAACGCTTTTCGGGTGTCAGCGAGCGGTAAGCCTGATCGACCGCCGCGGAAAGAGTTCTGGATCGAACCGGCCGTCCATTCACGAAAATCCACTGGAAAGTTCGGGTCGGCTTCGTAAAATGGGGAGGGCTGGCGTATCCGCGGACCCTTACGCTGCCCGTGAAGCTGTCGATGGCGACGAGACTCCTGGCGACATCCCGGCCCCATACTTCGGCAATGGCCGCGTGAAGGTCCGCCCCGCCAGCCGTCGAAAGCAGTTGGCTGCCCCCGTGTCGAAGGCTGAATGCGATCTCGGGGTACATGAGCGCGTACTTTGAGACGCATTCGACGCAGGCGGCCAGTTCGGTCGCGTCGCTCTTCAGGAACTTCAGCCGCGCAGGGGTGTTGAAGAAGAGCTCTTCCACCAGAACCTCGGTCCCTTTCGGGCCGGACGAAGCCTCGACGATGGGTGGGCAGCCGGGCTCGAGGCGTAGAACGTGCCGCAGGCCATCGCATTCACTGGTAGCGAGGGTCATTCGGGAGACCGACGCGATCGACGGAACGGCCTCACCCCGGAAGCCGAGACTGGCGATCTGGCTCAAATCCTCGACCTTCCGAATCTTCGACGTCGCGTGTCGCTGAAGGCACGCCAGAGCGTCAACCTCGGCCATTCCGCTGCCATCGTCCACGACCCGGATCAGTGTCCTCCCGTAGTCCTGGAGTTCGATTCCAATACGGCTCGCGCCGGCGTCGATGGCGTTTTCAACGAGTTCCTTGACGACTGATGCCGGCCGCTCGACGACCTCGCCCGCAGCGATTTGATTGACCGTATGCGGGTCGAGAATTCTGACCTTTGGGGAGGATCCGACCGCGGAATTCATGAGAAGAAATCGAGGCACAAAACCTGAAGCACTAAGTAAAGGTTCAGACGCCGCCGATAATCGGATTGTAGCCGCAGTTTGAGGGTTGGATCCTAGGGTTTAGGCGACAGATTTCCACACGTTGCCCGAAGCGCTGCGCTGCGCGAGGAAGGTTTTTAGGCGCCGATGTTTGTCATTATCGGAATAGTCGTTGTGCTCGTGGCGGTCGTCGTCGGCTACACGATGCACGGCGGAAACATCGCCGTCCTCATCCAAATCAACGAGTTCATCGTCTTGGGCGGCGCCGCACTGGGATCGTTCCTGGCAGCCAATGGCATGGACAAGCTGAAGACGGCGATCCAAAGCGTCATGAAGCTCTTGAAGCCGGACCCTTACACCAAGCAGGCGTACCTCGACGTGCTGCGCATGATGTATCAACTTTTCAACGTCGCACGAAAGGAGGGCCTTCTTGGGCTCGAAAAGCACATCGAGACGCCGTCGGAGAGTGAAATCATCAAGAAGTACCCGAGCTTTTTGGCGAACCACCATGCCTCGGCCTTCTTCTGCGACACGATGAAAGTCATTCTAACCGGCGCTGTGGGACCGCACGACCTCTCCGAGATGATGGAACTCGACTTGGAAATCGCTCATGCCGAGGCCAAGGTGCCGGCGGAGGCGGTCCAAACCGTCGCGGATGCCATGCCGGCTTTCGGTATCGTCGCCGCGGTGCTGGGCGTGATCATCACGATGGGCAAGATTGGCGGCGAGGCTGCGGAGATCGGACATTCGGTCGCCGGCGCGCTGGTTGGCACGTTTCTCGGCGTTTTGCTCTCCTATGGGCTTTTTGGACCGATCGCCCGAGCGATGGAGCTCCGCCTCAAGTCCGAAGAGCAGTACATGAACTGTCTGCGCTTCGCGCTCTTCAGCTTTGCTCGCGGGGAATCTCCGATTACGTGCGTCGAATTTGCTCGCCGAAACATCGAGCCCAACGTGCGTCCCGGTTTTGTCGAGATGGAAAAAGTTGTCAAGGAGAAGGAAGCGGCCTAAGGTTGGATAACAATCCGTCAACCAGCTCTGTTAACTGCCAACCGCTAACCGCTAACCGTCAACTGCTAACTACTAACTTCAATCTGCAACCATGTCCGACGGCACCCCGATCATCATCCGGAAGAAAAAGGTCCACGGCCACGGCGGCCATCACGGCGGCGCGTGGAAGGTGGCCTATGCCGACTTCGTGACGGCAATGATGGCGTTCTTCATGGTCATGTGGATCATGGGGCTCTCGGACCAGACCCGCGCCCAAATTCAAGGCTACTTCAACGACCCGCTGGGCTTTACCAAGAACGAGCCTAAGGCAAAGGTGAACATCTCTCCGCCGGGCCAGCAATATGCCCGCATCGGCAATAGCCA
>JAYROD010000425.1:0-12320 GCA_041911835.1 Fimbriimonadaceae bacterium
AGAAGCAGAAGATCACCATCCTCTACACTGCGCCGACCGCCATCCGCACCTTCATGAAATGGGGCGACGAGTATCCCGCGCGCTGCGATCTTTCTTCTTTGCGTCTCCTTGGATCAGTCGGCGAGCCGATTAACCCGGAGGCTTGGATGTGGTACCACGAGCACATCGGCAAGGGGCGCTGCCCGGTCGTGGACACCTGGTGGCAGACGGAGACGGGCCAAATCATGATCACGCCTTTGCCTGGGATCACCGAAACCAAGCCGGGCTCAGCCACGAGGCCGTTCCCAGGGATTCACGCGGCGATTTTCAATGACGACGGCCACGACCTCTCGCCGGCGCACCTCGAAAGCGTGACGGCGGGGCGGGCGAGCGGTTCGGTTGGCGGATACCTGGTTCTCACGCACCCTTGGCCTGGGATGCTGCGCGGGATTTTCGGCGACCCGGAGCGCTATGTGAAGACCTATTGGTCGCGGTTCCCGGGCTACTACTTCCCCGGCGACGGCGCCAAGCTAGACGAGCACGGGTATTTCTGGCTGCTGGGGCGCGTGGACGACGTCATGCTGGTGGCTGGGCACAACATCTCGACGATGGAGGTCGAGAGCGCGCTGGTCGACCATCCGGCGGTCGCGGAGGCGGCGGTCATCGGCAAGCAGCACGAGCTGAAAGGGCAAGGGATCGCGGCGTTCGTGATCATCCGCTCGGGGTTCGAGACGGGGCCCGGCCTCATCGACGAGCTGAAGGCGCACGTGGCGAAGAAGATCGGCGCGATCGCCCGGCCCGACGACATCATCCTGTCGGCGGAGCTTCCCAAGACGCGAAGCGGGAAGATCATGCGGCGGCTGCTGCGCGATGTGGCCGAGGGCCGGGTGCTGGGGGATACGACGACCCTCGCCGACCCGGCGGTGGTCAGCGCGCTGAAGGAGAAGTACGAGGGGACTGAGGGGTAGGTCAGATATTTGGTGAAAGCGATCAATGCAAAGCGCCTCTTTGGTGTATCAATTGCTCTCGTCGCAGGCTGCGTTTTAGTCGTTCTTTTGTGGCTGATCAATCAGTTCGGACTCTTTCACTACTTTAGTCCGAACGGTTACTACTCTGATGTAATGGTGAGCCGGTTCATGCTTGGGCGTTGGCCAACGACTTGGCAGGAAGTAAAGACCGCGACCCGAGCGTACGACGGCTATGACACAGGGAGTAGACACTTCGACTCAATCGAACTTTTGCCAATGCTCGGTGACGCTTGCGTTGTAAAACTCCATTTTCGAAATATCATCGGATACCCGTATGTGGATCAAAAGAAACTCACGTGGTCCGCAGAGGAAGAGAAGCGGATTAGCGCCGACGAAATCCATACGAAGTTGGCACATTGGATTGCCCGCGACTATTGTCGGTGGGTGAGGGAAAAGAACCACGGACAGGTCTCGGCAGACATGGGCGGGATTCGGAGGGACATCGATGATTGGAGCGGCTCGACTGCTCCCATCGAACGGGTCGCCCTCGGAACCGACACTCCAGTGGACAAAGACAATGCTGACCGGTTGACGGGGCCGGTACTCATCGTGACATTCAAAGACGGAACGGAACGAAGGGTTCCTCTGAAGGAAGAGCTTGCGCACCCGAGTGAGTTTTGATGCATCCTTGTGCCACCGTCGCTCCTGTGGTGGAAGCTGAACAATATGGGTGGCCGATTCACTCCACCTGGGGACCGGCAGAGGCATAAACAATTGCTTCCTTCAGACCTTCAATGCCTTCCTTCAGAGCTCCAATGGCTTCCTTCAGACCTCCAATGCCTTCCTTCAGACATCAAATGCCTCGCTTCAGAGCTCCAATGCCTTCCTTCAGACACTCAATGCCTCGCTTCAGAGCTCCGATACCTCTCGACGCACATCATCTTGCTCTCGACACGCATCATCTACCTCTCGACGCGCCTCCAATGCCTCCAGACGCACATCATCTTGCTCTCGACACGCATCATCTACCTCTCGACGCGCCTCCAATGCCTCCACCGGGGGATCGGCGGAGGCATAGAGAATGAGCGTGCGCCAGCAAAAAACGGAGCCATACTCAGGGCATGAGACTGCTCCCGTGGGTTGCCTGCATAGGCCTGCTCTGTGTGGGGTGCTCCCATCCTCTTGCCACCCGGTCGGTGCCTCCGGTAACGCACCTTCCCAGCAACCTCACCCGCGTCTACGAATTCAAAGGGAAGGGTCGCCAGCCGGTCTTGAATGGTGACACGACCAAGAAAATCCAGTGGGTGGAGGTTGGACCCAAGAAGAGCAGCACCATCGCCGACAGCCTGCACAGCGGATCGTGGTTGTACGAGACGTACACAGGCGGCAGGATCGGCCTCGCGACTGGCCCGGTCGTCGAACTGAAGACCATTACTCTGGTTTTTGAGATGGGGAATAAGTTGGAGTCTGTGCAGGGGACCTAGGTGTAGTGGCCCAAGCCGATGCCAGAGTTGCTCCCTCCAGCGGAGGCTGTTCTCTACGGTGCCATACGACTCCACCGGGGGACCGGCGGAGGCATAAAAAGAGTGCTCCCTCTCTTGACACGGATTCGAAGCCTTCCGCGAGTGCAGAGGTCCTTCGTCGGAGACTCATCAGGATGACGAGTATCAGATTTGAATATTCGATCCGTCATCCTGAGCTTGCGAAGGATCTCCGCATACATTGAGCACTCCCGGATGCCGCGAGAACAAAGCCATCCTCGAGTGCAGAGGTCCTTCGTCGGGGACTCCTCAGGATGACGAGTATCAAAGGTGAATACTCGACCAGTCATCCGTCGTCGAGGGCACCTTAGGATGGAGGATTCTCATCTTTCATTTCTTGCCACCATTCTTCGGCCAAGTCTTTCCACTCGGGATTGAATTGCTCGATCAAAGCGATCTTCTTCTTTCGGGTCCAGCCCTTGATCTGCTTTTCCCTTGCGATGGCTGCGGTCATCGTTTCGCACGACTCACGATAAACAAGTCGGTCGACGTTGTACTCGGCCGTGAAACCCGGTTTCGACTTGGATTTGTGCTGGAGCATTCGGGTTGCAAGGTCGCTTGTCACCCCGACATACAGGACTCGGGTCTTGCTCGCGAGGATGTACACGTATGGCGAGCGGGCCATTGGAGGAATTTACCGTGAATGTGAATCCCGTCATCCTGAGCTTGCGAAGGATCTCTGCACCCATAGAGTGCTCCGTCTCTTGACACGAATTCGAAGCCTTCCGCGAGTGCAGGGGTCCTTCGTCGGGGACTCCTCAGGATGACGAATTCATATTTGGTGCCAGGATCCGGGTGTTGTCGGCAATTGTGAGTGAGCTGACTGTGCCGTAGGGATTCGAGTCAGCGGGGCCCGCGGAAAAGACGTCCTACGCCGGAGCAGTCGCGCGCTGGGGAGCGCCATACGCTGCGATCGTCTCGCGGTAAACCTTCTCCATCGTCGCGCCCATGGCCTCGGCGGTGAAGTGCTCCTGCACCCGCTCGCGGCCCTTGGCGCCCATCTTGGAGCAGAGATCGCGGTCGCGCGCAAACACCTCGATGGCGTTGGCGAGCGCGTCGGCGTCGCCGGGGGCTACCAGCAGGCCGGTCGCGCCGTTCTGCACGACCTCGGGGATGCCGCCGACCGTGGTAGAAACCACCGGCAGGCCGGTCGCCATCGCCTCGACCAAGGAGATCCCCATGGCCTCTTTGAGCGACGGGAACGCGAAGAGGTCCATCGCCTGGAGCGCGGGGCGGACGTCGGTCTGGTAGCCGGTAAAGCTTACGCGGTCCTCGATCTTGAGCTCGGCTGACATCGCCTTGAACTCCTCGAGGTCAGAGCCGTCGCCGACGAAAAGATAGCGGGCCTGCGGCATGGTGTCGCGCTTGAGGGCGAGCGCTTGGAGCACGAACTGGATGCCCTTCATCTTGGTGGCGCGTGCGGTCGTGCCGACGACGAAGGAATCGATCGGGAAGCCGAACTGGAGCTTCGACTCAGGGACTCGATTGAGGTCTTGGAACGGCTGCAGATCGAGGCCGTTGTAGACGACACTGATGCGCGAATCGGGGACGTGTTGGGCGAGCAGATGCCTGCGGCAGGCCTCGGAGACGGCGATGACGCGGGTGGCGTAGCCGTACGGGACCTTGAAGCTCATCCCGTGGACGGTCGCGACGCTCGGGACCCGTGCGAGACGCGCGGCGATGATGCCGTTGAGCGCCGAGGTGTTGAGATGGACGTGGAGGAGATCGATCTTGTGGGTGAGCAGATGCCGCCTGAGGGTGGCGATGAGGACAGGATCGAGCTTGGTCCGATTGGTGAACTCGGTGACTTCGAAGCCCAGGCTCCTCAGCTCCGAGCCGAGCGGTCTGCCGGTGAAGGTGCCAAAGGTGAGCTTGTGTCCGCGAGCCTTCATCGCCGTGCTCAGGGTGAGCATGCTCTTCGCCGCGCCGTAGTCGACGCTGCGCGCAGAGGTGAACTGCAGGATGTTGAGCGGGGTGGCGTCGGTCATCCTTGCATCCTGGTGGCCCTGAACAGCTTCATGAGAAAGATCGGGAGGCTGGTGTCCCTGCGGATGTTGACGCGGTTGAGCGCGAAGAGGTCTGCGCCGGGGATGTTGGCCGCTTTTCTTGTTGAGACGGCTGCTTTATAGCCTGCCTGCTCGACGAGATTGCGGACTTCTGGGTTGAATTCACCATAGGGAAAGCAGAAGAAGTCGACGGGTTTGCCGGTCAGCTTTTCGATGTCTGACTTCGAGCGTTCGATGGATTCGCGGGCGTTGTGCGCTGGGATTTGGGTGAGATGCTGATGGCGGGTCGTGTGAGAGCCAATCGTGATTCCCTGCTGGCTGGCTTCGCGCGTTTGTTCGGCGGTCATGAGTCTTTCCCGGACATCGCCTCTCGATTCATCCCATTCATTGGTCGCGCCGAGCAGGTCCGAAACGATAAACACCGTTGCGGGGAGCTTTTGTTCCTTGAGAATCGGGAGCGCGCTGGTAAAGAAGTTTTCGTAACCGTCGTCGAAGGTGATGGCGACTTGGACATGAGTCGATTGGGTGTTGTTCTGCAGCTGGTCGACGACCTCTTGCATGCCGATCACCTCGAACTTGAGCTTGTTGAGGGCCGAGATCTGCCTGGCGAAAGCCTTGGGGGAGACATAGTGGCCCGGAACCAGCGAACCCCTGGGGCATGGCGCGATCCGGTGATACATGAGGATGGGGATGGGTCGAAACTGGCTCGTCGAGAGGCTCCTTCAGCTTGATTATGCTGGGTTTGGAGCTCCGGCTACCGCCTCGATTTTGGATGCGCCTTGGTTACTGCGTCTCTGAGCCGCTCGATGCTGATGTGGGTGTAGATTTGGGTGGTGGCAAGGCTCTCGTGGCCGAGGAGCTGTTGGACAGTCTTGAGGTCGGCGCCGCCATCGAGCAGATGGGTCGCGAAGCTGTGGCGTAGCGTGTGAGGCGAAACCTCGGGCGGCAAGCCCGCGGCGGCTGACCAGCGCTTAATGACGTTTTGGACCGTCCGTGTCGTGAGCCTGTGTCCGGTGGGACCGAGAAACAGCGGTTCGGGGGGTGGGACGGTGCTCTCTCCTCGCTCTTTGGACAAGTAAGTGTTGATCGCTTCGGCGCAGGTCGCTCCGAACAGCGCGAGCCGGTGCTTGTTGCCCTTTCCTCGAACCAGCACCGTTCCCGCGGCAAAGTCCAGATCATTCAGGTTAATCCCGACGAGTTCGCTCACGCGAATTCCAGCGGAGTACATCAACTCGAGGAGCGCGCGGTCCCTGAGTGGAGAGGCGCTATGAGGGGATTGATCGAGCAGGCTCTCCGCCTGGTGTTGGTTGATCGCCTTCGGCAGTTTTCGTCGTCGAATGGGCGCCTCCAGCGATTCGGTGGGATCGGCCGACAATCGCCCAATTTGCTTCAAGTACTTGACAAAGGACCGCAAGCTGGAGAGCTTGCGCGCTCGGGTGACTGGGCTCGATCCGTACTGCCTAAGATAGGCGCGCAGTCGACTGGGATCGAGGTCGAATTGTCCGTCCAAGCTGGCCGCAAGCTGTCGGAGGTCGTTGCCATAGCTCCTCACGGTTTGGGCCGAGCGTCCGGCGCTTAGGCTATCCAGGAACTGCTG
Source organism: Fimbriimonadaceae bacterium (assembly GCA_041911835.1). Taxonomy (GTDB): domain Bacteria; phylum Armatimonadota; class Fimbriimonadia; order Fimbriimonadales; family Fimbriimonadaceae; genus JAYROD01. The sequence goes on from JAYROD010000425.1 coordinate 6,092, forward strand.
AATCAATCGATCCAGCTCGGAGTGTGGGGCGGCATCTGCCATTGGGTCCATTGTTCTGACGATTCGCAGGTAAGTTCTGCGGCATGGCCACCGTGCGGTATTTCGTGCAAGACGTCGATCGATCGGTCTCCTTCTACTCTGAACTGTTGGGATTCGCCGTGGCAGAGCGGTGGGGAGCCGCATTTGCCATGGTTGAAAAGGAAGGGCTGCAGCTTTGGCTGAGCGGTCCACAGTCTTCGGCTGCCCGTCCCATGCCCGATGGCTCTCAGCCGACCCCCGGCGGCTGGAATCGGATCGTCATTGCGGTGCCTCACATCGAGAGGGCCGTCGACGAGCTTCGGAAGGCGGGAGCGAAATTCCGTAACGACGTGATCAGCGGCCCAGGAGGGCAACAAGTGGTTCTCGACGACCCGGACGGCAATCCGATCGAAATCTTCCAGCCTCGGGGCTAAGCGTGCTTGGCGAGAATCAGCGAGACGTTGTGTCCGCCAAACCCGAATGAGTTTGAAAGCGCAAAATCGACCTCGGCGTTACGGGCCTCATTTGGAATATAGTCCAGGTCGCAGTCGGGGTCTTTGACTATTTGGTTAATAGTCGGTGGAAGCGACTTGTCCTTCATCGCGAGCAGGCAAATGGCGGCTTCAACCGCCCCGGCTGCGCCGAGCATGTGGCCGATCATCGACTTCGTGCTGCTGATAGGGACTCGATAGGCATCTTCGCCAAACGCTCGCTTAATCGCCGAGGTCTCGAGACGGTCGTTGAGCAGCGTCGACGTACCATGAGCGTTGACGTATCCGATCTGGGAAGGCTCTATCTTGGCGTTTCGAAACGCCATTTTCATGGAGCGGTACGCGCCATCTCCTTCGGGGTCGGGAGCGGTGATGTGATAGGCGTCGCCGCTCATCCCGTAGCCGATCACTTCGCCATAGATCTTCGCGCCCCGGGCTTTGGCGAAATCGAGGTCTTCAAGGACGAGCACCGCCGAACCCTCGGAGATCACGAAGCCATCGCGCTCTGCGTCGAATGGGCGCGAGGCGTGTTTGGGGTCGTCGTTTCTGCCGCTCATCGCCCGCGCCGCGCAGAAGCCCGCCATGCCGATCTCGTTGATGGGCGCTTCCGTTCCTCCGGCAAGCATGGCGATCGCGTCGCCGCGCTTGATGATGTGATAGGCATCGCCGATGGCGTTTGCGCCGGTCGAGCAAGCCGTCACGACGCAGGTGTTCGGGCCCTTGAGCTGATGGAGGATGGAAACATAGCCGGAGGCCATGTCCGGAATCATGTAAGGGACGAGGAATGGCGAAACCCGCCCCGGTCCGCCTTCGATCTGGCGCCGATGCTGCTCCCCCAGGAAGGTGAGCCCACCGATTCCCGAGCCGATGAGAACTCCGATGTGATCTCGGTTTTGATCGTCGATCTTGAGGCAGGCATCGTTGATGGCCATCGCCGCCGAGGCCGCAGCGAATGCAATGAATCGGTCGACCCGCTTGGCTTCCTTGGGTTCGAGCCAGTCTTCCGCGTTAAAATCGCGAACTTCCGCAGCGATCTGAGTGGAAAACGCCGATGGATCAATGTGCGTGATGCGGTCGACCGCGCATTCGCCTGAAAGCATCCGAGGCCAGAAGCGCTCTATCCCAATGCCGAGCGGCGTCACCGCGCCGATGCCGGTCACCACCACCCGACCCGAAGGTCGAGGCATGTCCGACATTTAGCCCTGCTTGCTCTTGATGTAATCCACCGCGTTCTGCACGGTCTTCAGATTTGTGACATCGTCGTCTGGAATCTCGATTCCGAATTCTTCTTCAAGGGCCATAACGAGCTCGACGACATCGAGCGAATCGGCGCCCAAATCCTCTTGGAACGAGGCAGAGGGTACGACTTCGTCTTCTTTAACGCTCAACTTTTCGACCGTGACTTTCTTAACGCGATCGAAGATCTCTTGGTCCGTCATTGGATGAGACTATACCTCCGGGCAACATCCTCGACCTCAGCCAAACGCCTCAAAACGATTTCGGTTTTCGCGGGTTCAGAGGAAGAGTCCGCCATCGACCGTCAGCGTCTGCCCGGTGACATATGCGGATTCAGGGGAACCGAAGAAAAGCACGGCTGCAGCTACGTCTTCCGCGCTGCCCAAACGGCCCGCGGGTGAGGTCTTGACGACGTACTCCCGAAATTCTGCGGGCAGCTCGGTCGTCATGTCGGTCTCAATGAATCCGGGGGCGATGGCATTGCAGGTGATTCCTCTGGAACCTAGTTCCTTGGCGACGCTCATCGTGAGCCCGATAAGTCCCGCTTTGCTTGCCGAGTAATTCGCCTGCCCAGAACCGCCATGGAGCCCGATGACGCTGCTGATGTTGACGATGCGCCCATAGCGAGCCTTCATCATCGGCTTGATGGCGGCCTTGATGCAGCGGTAAGCGCCCTTGAGATTGACATCGAGAACTCGATCCCAATCCTCGTCCTTCATCCTCATGAGCAGCGTGTCCTTCGTGATTCCGGCGTTGTTCACGAGAACGGAGATCGGGCCAAGATCCGACTCGATTTGGGCAAACGTGGAATCGACGGCCTCGCCGTTCGAGACGTCGCAAGCGTAACCCTTGGCAAGGCCGCCAGCCGCAACGATCGCGCCGCTCGTCGACTCGGCATTCGGAAGAGTCGTCGCGACGCAGGCCACTTTGGCGCCCTCTGATGCGAAGCGGCGTGCGATCTCCGCGCCGATGCCCCGGCTCGCTCCGGTCACGACGACGACCTGGTTTTCGAACCTCATAGACCCATCTCTCCGAGCGTCGCTGCCGCTTGATCGAGGGTGATTGGGTCGATCACGCTCATCGCCTGCACGGTTTTTTGCTCCAGTCCCTCGACCCCCTTGTGGATTCGTTTGACCAATCCTGTCAGCACTTCGCCGCTTCCCAGCTCGACGAACGCCTTAACGTTATCCCGGATCATGTGCGCGACGCTGTCTGTCCAAAGCACCGGCCGCTTGAGCTGCGCTTCCAGGAGCATGGGCCACTCCTTCGGATCATCGACCGGCTCGGTCGTCACATTGCTGTAGAGCCGCACTGAGCTTGGTTGAAACGTCACTTGGTCCAGCGCCTCCCGCATGGCCTTCGCGGGCTCATCCATGAGCGGGCTATGAAAGGCGCCGCTGACGTTCAGGGGGATGACGCGCTTGGCTCCTTTTTCTGAGGCAAGCGCGCAAGCAGCCTGAACGGCGTTGATATCGCCGCTGATCACCAATTGTCCGGGACAGTTGTCGTTGGCGATGACGACGGCGCCTTTGTCAGCGACCTCGTCGCACACGTTCTGCAGCTCACTTCTGTTCAATCCGAGCACCGCTGCCATCGTGCCGGGCCGCACGCTGCCGCTGCGGGCCATGAGATTGCCTCGCTTTTGGACGAGGCGGGCGCCATCCTCGATGGAAACGATGCCCGCGGATGCCAGAGCCGTGTACTCGCCGATGCTGTGCCCAGCCATTACCTCCGCCGTTCGTCCGCCCAAGCGTTGCCGGAGCGCTTCATGCGCCGCAATTCCACAGGTGTAGAGGGCGAGTTGGGCGTTCTGGGTCTGGCGGAGGGTCTCTTCATCTGTTTCGAAGCAGAGCTTTCGTACATCGAGGCCGGTGGCGTTGGCAACTTTGTCGAAGACGGCCCTGGCGTCGGGCGAGTGGTCGTGCAATTCTTGGCCCATGCCGGGTCGCTGCGAACCCTGGCCGGGGAAGATGGAGGCAACCATGGGCCGAAGGTTACCTGGGAGGTACGCTGAGGCTTCGATGGCGGTTGAGATTGAGACCTTTCCGAACCCCGCTCCCCAGAGGGATTACACGATCTCCCATGCGTGCCCGGAGTTCACCAGCGTCTGCCCGAAAACGGGTCAGCCGGACTTTGCGACGATCGAGCTGGACTACGTCCCGGACCAGCTCTGCATCGAGCTCAAGTCACTCAAGCTCTACTATTTCAGCTTTAGGGATCAAGGGATCTTCTATGAGGCCGTGGTCAATCGGATTCTCGATGAACTGAGCGGCGCATGCCGGCCCCGATGGATGCGTGTGACGGGGCGATTCAATGTACGCGGCGGGATTGGGTCGGTGGTTGTGGCAGAGATGGGGAAGCGGCCGTCGGTCTAAGTCAGTTGGCCTTTGTCACCAGGTGAATCGGCAACGATTGCTTCCATGTTGTCTCGCCGTCTTTGTAGTTGATCATCACAAGAATCGCTGAGTATTTGGAGTTCTCTGGCACTATGATCTTGGCCGCATTTCCCGGCGTGCATCGCTCCGTCGCACTATGAACCCACCTCGATTCATGGAAGTTGAGTGAGCTCGATTCCGAGGTCCAGAGCTCCACAGATTCGGCGAAAGGTGAGGCCGGTTCCACGTTCACCGAGTCCGGACCCCAGGTCGCAGTTGGCTGAGGCCAAGCGAATCCCCCGGCACAAGATCGCGCAAACAGCCCTACGGTCGGCATCGTGTCCGGCTGCTCGCCAGTGTCGTGGCCGGAGTTCGGCACGATGAACGTCGATTTCTGCCCCGGCAGCTCGTTCCAGTAGAGCGAGAGCGCGTCGACGGTCCAATAGGGGTCGTTCGCGCCGTTGACGGTGAATTTGGGCATTGTCAGAAGGCTGAGATAGGAATAAGGGTCGACCATGCCGACGAGCTTCGCGCCGCGATCGGTCTGGGTTTTGGATTGAAGATCCCGCTTCGTGTAAGCCTCGATCATCGGGCTGTAATGGCCCCACAGCTCGAGCTGGTGCTTCATCTGGGCGCCGATGTTCAGGTTGTCGAAGACCATGGGCGCGATGCCAATGATGCGCTTGTCGCCCGTTGCCGCGGTCAGCCAGGTCGTCCAGCCCCGCTTGCTTTCTCCCGTGACGACGAACTTGGTGACCGGATTCCGGGATCCCTGAGTTGCCGATTCAATGACGTCCATTGCGCGAACGGCGCTTTTCACCATGGGGAGCAGCAACGGCCAGGAGGGGTCTCCGGTTTGAAGGTACTTGTCGAATGTGTGCGCGATCAGTTCATCCTCGCGCAGACCGAAGAGCGGCTGATTGGGGATGTCGAAGAGCACCGCCACGGGCATCTGGCTGGAATTCGCGATCTTACGCGCCAGTTCCAGGTCGCGATCGTTCATGCTGCCTCCCGTCACGACTAGCGTAGCCGTCCCACGGGGCCCGACGTCGGACCGAGGCTCGACCAGGGCGATGCGATGCTTCCATAGTTCGCCGTGCCACGTCTGGGAGTTCAAGCTGAATTGACGAACGATCGTGGTTTCGGAATTCTCACGCCAGACGTAGTTCGGCAGCGGGACCCAGTGATAGGTGCAGTCGCGTTTGCCGACATAGGCGCAAAGTTCGGCAGGGACGGCCGGCTGAATGCGGCAAAATGCGGCCAGTAAATACCAGATCATGCGAATCGAACCACGATTTGGAGTTTATTTTGCATCTTTTCAATCTGGCGGTATGATGAACGGATTGGGATGGATTTGCGTCCTTTACTTCGCCTCAAGAGGCCGGGTTGGGACGTCTTGAACCTGTAGGAGCTTGACATATCCTCCTGGGTTGGGGAAAATGAGCCTAACTTAGTTCGATCCGATGCCCGTCGGGGAGCGAAGGAGCAACGATGATGAATTCTTGGATGAGGAAGTTGGGGGTTTTGGCCGGGATCGCTGCCATATCCTGTGCAGCTCAAGCCTATTTCCAGGATGCGACGATTTTGATCGACCGCGCCTTGAATAGCTCGACCATGACCGTACGGTACAGTGGCGCCCGCGTCGCCATGATTGAGATCCGCATCAACGGAGTCAGCGTCGGCACACGAAACGTGGATGCCCGACTGAACAGCGGAGAGACCAATTTTGTAATCGATCCGAAGTCGCTGAGGGACGGCGACAACGATCTCGAAGTTCGTGCATTCGATGGCAACGGCAAGATCGTCGGCATCCAGAACACGAAGATTGCCGCCGAGCGCCAGGCTGATAGCCCTGCCAAGCTCCTTGGCGTCAAGTCCGGCGCCACGGTGCAGGGCCCGCTCGAGATTTCTCTTGGGTTTACGAAGGACCTTCGCAATTCGTACGTGAGCTTCTTCATCGACGATGAGTTCAAGTCGCTGAAGAATTTCCCGCCCTACAGCTATGTGTGGGACACAACCCGTTCTCCGAACGGATGGCACGATCTGGAAGCTTGGGTCGTCGACGAGGCCAACAATACGTATAAGACCGCGAAGACCAAAGTTTTCGTG
>JAYROD010000426.1:0-4193 GCA_041911835.1 Fimbriimonadaceae bacterium
GGGGCGCGGATGTCGCTGTTCGTCGGGATCAGCGTCCAGCTCATTTCGCTGGTTGTCGGCATCTTCGTCGGAGTCTTGGGTGTGTATGCGCCGAAGTGGGTGAGTATGCCGCTGCTCCGGTTCACGGATGCGATGTTCGCCTTTCCAGACATCCTTCTCGCGATACTCATCATCGGTCTGTTCGGGCGAGGGCTCTATCCGGTAATCGCAGCGCTTGCCATTACGGCTTGGCCCGCCGTTTCTCGACTCGTCGGAACCCAGGTCGCCAGTCTCAAGGACCGTGAGTTCGTCATCGCGTCCAAGGCGCTCGGGACTCCGACGTTCAGTCTCGTGCGCAAGCATGTACTCCCGCACCTTTGGGGCGTGCTGATGGCGGTGAGCATGGTCGACGTCGCCGGGACGATCCTGGCCGAGAGTACGCTCAGCTTTCTCGGCATCGGTATACAAGCCCCCTATCCGAGTTGGGGCAGCATGATCTTTTCAGCACGTACCGACATGAACTCGCATCCGATCCCGCTGCTGTGGCCATGCCTGATTATCAGCATGACCATCTTCGCGCTTAACTTCGTCGGGGACGGCATTCGAGCGGCGCTCGATCCCAAGAATCGGTAGCGCTCAATTCCACCGAAAAGGCTTCGGCTTGAGGCGCGCCAACGCCCGGTTGATGGTCTCGGACTCGGGCATTTTGAAAATTCGTTGGGTCAGCCCGTAATAGATCCAAGCGCCTCCAAGGCCAAACACCGCCAGCTTTGCCAACGAAGTCCAAGTCGTCCCCAGAGGATTGTGGCCTGCGCTAAGGAAGCTCAGTCCGAACATGACGATCCCGGCGATCACTGAAGCAGCGAGCGATTTGCCCAACGTCGAAAAGAAGCCCTGCAGATCGAGGCCTCCCAAATGGCGGCGAATGGAGACGAGCATGATCACGACGAGCAGAATGGCTGAAATCGAACTAGCAAGCGGCAGCGAGATGTAGCCCAAAGTCGTCTGGCGGAATCCGTAGCAGAGGCCGATGAAGACGACAGTTGTAATCGTTCCGAGCACTATTGGTTTAACCGAGTTTTGGACCGCGAAGAACGCCCGCATCAGGACGGGATGGAGGCACCATGCAGCGATGCCGATCGAGAACATGCGCAGACAGTCGACCACGCGCCCTGCGTCCGATCCGGTGAATTTTCCATGCTGGAAAAGGAACGTGACGATCTCCGGCGCAAGTGCGGCCATTAGGACGCTGATCGGGAGGGTGACATAGAGGACCGTCCTCATGGTTCTTTGAAGCTGGTCCTTGTAGAGGTCCATCTTCTTTTGGGCATAGAACTGGGAGAGCGCCGGAAATACCGCGATGGCGAACGATTGCCCGAAAACGCCGAGCGGCGCTTGCATGAGCTGGTTCGCATTGTTGAGAGCCGTGTTGACGCCCTCGGCATAAAACGATCCGAAGTAGCGCATGATCAGCGCGTACACCCCAGGCAAGGACAGCCCCAAGACGACCGGAAGCATGAGCTTGAAGACCTGCTTGACCCCCGGCTCTCGAACGTCGAACGATGGCTTGAAGTGTGATCCGATCCTGATCATTTCCCACAGCGGCACGAAGAAGTTGCCGATGAACGCACCGATCAAGGCGCCCCAAGCCATGCCGATGATGCCAGGATTGAAGAACTGGGAGAGCGCTACCGCCCCGAGGATGATCCCAATGTTGTAAATGTTCGGGCCCATGCCTGGAACGGCAAATCGCTGCCTAGCGTAGAGGGTGCCGAACATCAGACCGCCAACGAAAAATGCGAATTGGGCGGGCAGCACAATTCGGCTCATGTGGGCGATCAGAGGCACCATTGAATCGGGTTTGCCGGCCGCGGTGAGGTGCGCGAGCGGCTCAGCGAAGACCCATGCCACCACGATGAGGACCAAGATGATGCTGGCCATCACGGTCGTCACGACGCTGAATATCTTCCATGCCTCGCGCTCCCGCTCGGTGTGGATGAATTCGCTGAAGACGGGAATGAACGCCGAACTCAGCGCTCCGCCTGCGATCAAAAAGAATAGAAGGTCGGGAATCTGAAACGCCAGGACGTACGCATCCGTCATGCCCGTCTGGCCAAACTTGGCGGCCATGATGCTTTCCCGCGCGATTCCCAATATGCGGCTCAGGAAGAGGCTGGCCATCATGATGCCGCTGGCCTTGGCGACGTTCGGGAGCTTCGGGCTGTCAGTCACTTGGGCAGATTATGATGGCAAACAAAAGCCGGCATTCGGGATTCCGAATGCCGGCCTATTTTTCGATCTAATTCTTGGGAGAATCAGAGGTGTCGATCCAGCATGTGGGCGATCGTGGCCTTGGGCGCGGCGCCGATCATGCGATCGACCTCTTTGCCGCCTTTGAAGACCACAAGCGCCGGAATGCTCATGATGCCGTAGCGCATGGCGATATCTCCCTCTTGATCGACATCCACCTTATAGACTCTTGCTTTGCCGTCGTATTCGGTCGAGATTTGCTCGATCGACGGACCGATCGCCTTGCAAGGCCCGCACCATTCGGCCCAAAAGTCCACCAAAACGGGGACGTCCGATCCCAAGACCTTTTCGTCAAAGTCAGAGCCGCGAACGGCCAATTCTGCGCCCATCAATTCCTCCAAACTTCACGCTTTGAGACCTTTCAAGCCCCAAAATCGTTGCTTCTACATATACCTTACGAGGTGTAAGGCGGATTCGATGTAACCGGTTCCCAAAGCGTTCGCGTCAAAGGATTCGGTAAAGTTCAAACACGGTTCGTAGGAGGCGGCTTTACGTTGAGAAGGAATTTAATCACATTCATCATGGTCATGGTTGCTCTGGGTGGCGTCGTTGGCGCCGAGGCCCAGAAGAAGACCACCAAGAAGCCGGTTGTGAAGAAGGCTGCGCCGAAAGTTGGCGCTAAGCCTTCCCCAAGCGAGTCCACGCTGGTTGGCGTGCGGCTCTATGATCCAGGCACCAAGATCGTCGCGATGTTTGGCTCCCCGACTGAGATCCAGGCGGTCGCCTTTGGCGGCAGCAACGGCGGCGGGAGCGGCGGCGGCGGCGGAACGGCGCCCGGACCTAAGGGCGCGGGCGGCGGTGGCGGACTGAACCCAAGCGGTGGTGCCGCGCCTCCGGGCATTCGAGACGATATGGGTCCCGGACTGAGCGGCATGATCGGCGATCCGTTCGGTATGAGCGGCAGAGACCGACAGCTCGGCGAGCCGGGCTTGAACCCCAATTTTAGCGGCGGGGGCGGAGCGCCAGCAGCCGGTGGCGGCAAAGGTGGCGGCGGCGGAGCTGCGGGCATGGGCGGAGGGACCACGGGTTCCACTTCCAGCGGCATCATCTTCACGCGATGGGTCTATAACCGCGGCGGCAGCCAGTACGGCTTCGTGTTCGACAAGTACAACCGCGTCGTCCAGATCGAGGCGATCGGCATTGCCGATCCCCGCGTGCGATCGAAGCGAGGCGTCGTCTTCGGCACCCCGTTCGCAACGGTTATCAAAAAGTACAACGCGCCGGAAGGGTATGAGATCAACTCCGACAATATCATGCTGCGATACCTTCAGCGAGATAAGGTCGCCTTCCGACTCTCCAGGCTGAAACCCAACGGCCCGCACCAGGTCACCGGTATCGTGATCGCCGCGGGCAGCAAGTAAGAGCCTCGCCTTGAACGACGATGTTGATCTGATTCGATCACGGATCAACATCGTCGACCTGATCGGTCAAAAGGTCAATCTCAAGCGAACCGGAAAAAACTGGAAGGGTCTCTGTCCGTTTCACGACGACAGGAACCCTTCTTTTGATGTCAGCCCGACGATCGGCCGCTACCGGTGCTGGTCGTGCGGCGCAAAAGGGGACGTTTTCAATTGGGTCATGGCCACCCAAAACGTCGAATTTGCCGAGGCTCTGAAGATCTTGGCTCAACTGGCCGGCGTCACGCTCAAACGCCAGTCTGGAGAAGGTCCCAGCAAACGAGACCAATATGAGCGCGCGATGGCCGCCGCACTGAAGTTCTTCCGAGCGCAATTGACCGCTTCGGCCGCTGCCCGGGCCTACTGCGAACGCAGAGGACTCGACCCCCAAACCCTCGACGACTTCGAGATCGGCTATGCGCCGGAGATGGGGGAAGCATTGGCCGTGCAGCTTCAAAAAGAAGGCTGCTCGCTTGCCGATTGTCGGTCGCTTTTCTTGGTCGAGCA
>JAYROD010000427.1:0-7266 GCA_041911835.1 Fimbriimonadaceae bacterium
GGGGGGGCCTGGGGTTGGGGGGGGGGGGGGTGGCCCGCCGGCGGCGCCCGGGGGGGGGGCGGGCGGGGGGCCGGGGGGCGGCGTCGCACCCCCGCGCCGCCCGCCTTTCCATTTATGGCGTGACGGACCAGACAGTCTGATCGATCTGGCCAAGCCACCCGTCGCTGGCTGCCACATCCGATGCGGGAATCCACGTCAATCGCGACTTCACCTGCTTCGTGGATGGATTGATGTAGTTCGAGGCGTTTGTCGTGATCGAATGGGTGACTGTCGAATCGGTCGCGGTGGGAGGACGCGTCCAAGTTGCGGCGCCGTCCCAGTTCCCCGCCCCGCCCGCGAGGGTCCAGTTCCAGAGGGTCACTTGTTCGACCATATCCAGCCGAGAACTGGACGCCCGATAGGTGAAGTCGACCTGCGACGCCGTTCCGTAGGGCGAATTCCCGGTGACCTGGAGCTGCATGGACGGGTGCAAGCTGTCTCCGATGATAATGAGGCGGTTGGCGTCGGCAGCGAAGAGGGATTGCAGGTTGCCCCCGGATTCGATCCCCGCAGTAACCAGATAGCTCGCCGGAAGCACCGCATATGGTGGATTCGGAGCATCGACGCGTAGGAAATAGACGTCCTCCTCGCCGTTGAACGTCGCCGTGTAGGCGATGTCGCAGCCGGTGTTGTCGGAGATCGTCGTCAGGTAGTCACCCATCTTATTCTGCTGTGGGTATCCGAGATGCTCGTTGAAGGCCCCGCTGATCTGCTCGTTGGCCGACCAAGTTACGCCTCCATCCAGCGAATAGCTGCGATAGAGGGCGGAATTGTTGTTGGTCGGATCTGCTCGCGTGTCGAGCCAAGTCACGTCTACGCGTCCATTCGGAGCGACCGAAAGCGCGCCCATCCAATGCCATCGAGTCTGGTTTGCAGGATCGGTGTTAATACGGACCGGCGATAGAAACGACGCGCCGCCGTTCGTCGATCGAGCGACCTTCACGTCGCACGGATTCGATGCGTTGGAACCGACACAGCATTCGAAGTAGATGTTGCCCCGGTTCGGGCCCGTCGAACGATCGATCGCCATCCAAACCTGTCCGGCTAGCCCCGCCGGGTTGACTGTGACCGTTCCCGGCATCGATCCACCCAGGCTGAGCGTGGTCGACTGATCGAACGTCGGCGTGACCGCTCCATTCTTGGCGTTCGAGGATCGCAGTAGGTAGAACGAACTGCCTCCGTTCGAACCGCTGATGAAGAGGTTGCCGTTCGCATCGACGTCCGGAACGCCCCAAATCGGCTGATTGGGCAGGTTGATCGGGTTCATCCAAGTTTGGCCACCGTCCGTCGATCGGGTGAACTGTCGGCCGCCATAGTTGTTTCCGGCCGTGCTCCAGTGCTGATACATGAATCCATGGCCGCTGCTGTTCGTGGTGTCGATGGTCATCCACTGCTTGTCGCCGCCGTCGGCGTCCGCCACGCGGGTATACAGCGAGCCCCAAGTTGGCGACCGCCAAATGTCGTCGTAGAACGTATCCTTCAGGCTTAAGTAGTAGAAAATCCCGCTGGAGTCGGAAACCAGGACCGGATCGCTTCGGAAGACGTTGTTTTCCAGGAGCCCGGGATTTGTCCAAGTCTGGCCGCCGTCGGTCGAGTACGCATTTCCAGATTGTCGGAAGTTGCTCGTGACCGAATTGAATTGTCTCCACCCAATCGAGATGTGGTTCGGATTCAGCGGGTCGACCACGATCGATGGCTCATTGGCGGCGTCGCCGATGATGTTTTGGCCCGATCCGTCGACATTCACCTGGTAGCTCGTCGAGTCGGAATACCTTGATCGCATTCCGTCAGACCGTAAAGACGAAAGCGGCCTCCAAGGCATAGTCGGAGGCGACTCTAAGATGCGATCCCGTTGACCACGGTCTTTTTGCGCCATAGCCGAACCCGAGACTGCTGCCAAAGCAGCCAAGACGATCCCCTTCCCAACTGCACTCGATAAATTCATGGCGAAGCCCTCACTTCGAATGACACCGGACCAAGGTACGGGCGTTCGCCCGATTGCGATTATTGCCGGCTAACCAGCATTATCCTCGGCAATCTCTCCGGGATGAGCCCCCTTTTTGAGGGACAGTCCGTCCCAAAGGGCAGGAGAACCGACCCCTCGGACAGAATAGACCTCGGATGGCCAAGACAACCACGCTCAAGCCTCACGGGTTGGGGAAGACATCGCGCCGCGACGCGTGGTGGCTCACGCCGACCGCGACACTGGTCGTGCTGACGTTGTTCATCGTCTATGCCACTTGGGCGGCCTTTCAGAATGCGTACTATTGGAGCGGCAACTATTTGTCGCCGTTCTATTCTCCCGAGATTTGGGGCATGTCCCCGCACGCGATTCTCGGGCCGCCACCAGGATGGATACCTTCATGGCTGCCGTTCTCGCCGGCGCTCCTCATCCTGCCAATCCCCGCATTCTTCCGATTCACCTGCTATTACTATCGCGGGGCCTACTATAAGGCGTTCTGGGCCGATCCTCCGGCCTGCGCGGTGAGCGAACCGCGGAAGAAGTACAACAGCGAAAACGCCTGGCCACTTCGGATCCAAAACATTCACCGCTACTGGCTCGTTTTCGCGGCAATCCTCCTTTTCTTCCTCTGGCACGACGTTTGGAATAGCTTCTGGTTCGACAACGGGTTCGGGATCGGCGTGGGGACGATCGTCATTCTGGTCAACACGGTCCTGCTCACTTTCTATGCCCTCTCCTGCCACACGTTGCGATACCTGCTGGGAGGGCGCCTCAAATTCCTCTCTCGACATCCGGTTCGCAGCGCTTGCTACGATTGCGTGACCGGCCTGAACACAAAGCACATGATTTTCGCCTGGTGCAGCCTATTCAGCGTTATGTTCGCCGACCTGTACGTCCGATTGGTGGCTATGGGCGTTTGGCATGACTGGCGAATGCTCTAAGAGGAGCAATATTCTTGAGTTTTCGACGCCCTCGCAGGGAACCTTCGAACGTTCATCCACAGTAGAGGTTCGCGGCGGTGTTGGGGCATTTCGACCCGATTTGAGCGGAGACGCTCAACTTGGCGATCGATTTGGCGTCAATCCCGCATGAAGTCATGCAGCCGATCGTTTCGACCCCTATGACCGCGGAACCCAGCGAGCCTACCTCCGCCCAAGCTCGCGACCAGGGCTTGCAGGCGGGCCTTGAATTCGTCGATCTGTCACTTATTCGTCCCGAACACGACGCTCTCGAGTTGGCTCCCGGCGAATTTGCCCTGAAATTTCAGATCCTTCCCCTGGGAATGGACGGCGAAGCGCTTGTCGCCGCCATCGGCTCGCTCAGCTCTTTAGCCGCTGCGGACGACCTCGCCATTCTCATCCAAAAGCCTGTCCGAGCCGTGCTCGCCGATCCTGTTCTGATCCGGGAGAAGATCGAGGAGTTCTTCCTTGGGAAGATCCTCGCCGCACTTCCAGGAGAGGACACCTCCGCCACCGAGATTGACGAGACCACGGACTTGGCCGACCTGCAGAAGATGGCAGGCGAGACCGCGGTTGTCCAAATGGTCAACTTTATTTTCGCGCAGGCCGTGCGCGACGGCGCAAGCGACATTCACATCGAGCCCTATGAGCGGGAGGTTAAAGTCAGATACCGAATCGACGGAATGCTGAACGACATGGTCAAGCCGCCAAAACGGATGCACGCCGCGATTGTCTCGAGACTGAAGATTCTTGGCGAGATGAACATCGCAGAGCGGAGGCTGCCTCAAGACGGGCGCATTCGAATCACGATCGCAGGAAGGCAGATCGACGTTCGTGTTTCGATAGTCCCCACGGTTTATGGCGAGCGGGCGGTCATGCGCATCCTCGATAAGGGCACCGCGATGCTCGGCCTGGAAGAGCTCGGCATGCAGAAGGACACGCTCGAGAAGTTTAGGCGCCTCATCTCCTTGCCGCACGGGATCATTCTTGCGACCGGACCGACGGGAAGCGGTAAATCGACCTCCCTCTATGCGGCGCTCCAAGAGATCTGGTCTCCGACCACCAACATTCTGACCATCGAGGATCCGGTCGAGTACCAGGTCGCGGGAATCGGTCAAATTCAGGTCAGGCCAAACATCGGACTCAGCTTCGCAAACGGGCTGAGGAGCATCGTCCGCCAAGACCCGGACGTGATAATGGTCGGCGAAATCCGCGACCAGGAAACCGCGGAGATAGCGATTCACGCGGCTCTCACAGGCCACCTCGTTTTCTCGACGCTGCACACCAACGATGCCGCAGGCGCGGTCACTCGGCTTCTCGACATGGGTGTCGAGCCGTATCTCGTTGCCAGTTCCCTCGTGGGCGTCATCGCCCAGCGGCTTGTCCGAAGGGTTTGCCCGAACTGCGCCGCCCCTTATGAACCTTCGCTGGAAGCGTTGGCAGCGGTCGGCATCACGGAGGACGATCTCAGCCATGAGCCGGTGCTCCTGCGTGGACGGGGCTGCGAGAAATGCCAGAACACCGGATTCAAAGGCCGCCAGGGACTCTACGAGATCATTCTGATCGACGAATCCATTCGGCGCATGACCGTCGAACGCCGATCCTCGAACGATATGAAGAACCATGCCATCCATGAGCAGCACATGCGGACGCTGCTTGGGGACGGGCGTTTAGCCGTCTTGAACGGGCGCACCACTCCCGAGGAAGTCATGCGCGTCTGCCAGCGGGAGGAGTTCTAGGTTGACGACGTTTGCCTACGTCGCACTGGACCCTACGGGTAAAAAGTCAGCCGGTTTCGTCGAGGCGGCTTCGCAGGATGCAGCGATCTCCAGCCTGACTCACGAAGGACGATTCGTGGTCGAAATCCGCGAGGAGGCGCGCAAGACTCCTGCCGGAGGCGCTCTTGCGTTTGGCGGCTCGAAGCGGGTCACCAAGTCGGACTTGGCGCTCTTCACTCGTCGCATGGCCGATCTGTCGTCTGCGGGTCTGCCGCTCGATCGGGTGCTCCAAGTCGTTGCCGAGCAATCCGAGAGCCAAACCCTCGCACGGATCGCCGAAGAGGCCTTGACGGAGGTTCGGTCCGGAGCGCCGGTGTCCCAAGCGCTGGCGATGCACCCGAAGACGTTTCCTGCCGTTTACACCCAGACTTTAGCGGCAGGTGAAGCCAGCGGCCAATTCCCGGAAGTGGCCACGAAACTTGCGGAATTCCAGGAGAACGAAGTGGCCCGGCGCAGCCAGATCGTCTCGGCGCTGATCTACCCCGCTGTCCTCACCGTCTTCTCGATCTTCGTCGTCATCTTTCTTCTCACGTTCGTCATGCCAAAGTTGGTTGGCGTCTTCCATGACCTCGGCGGCGATCTTCCTGCCAGCACGAAGCTTCTTCTGGCCATCACCAACTTCCTGACGAACGATTGGATGTATATCATCGGAGGACTGGTCTTGGCGATTGTGCTGTACCGAGGATGGGCGGCGACTGAGGCCGGGGCGCTCTCGAGGGACTCGGCGCTCCTCAACATGCCGGTCGTGGGCGTCGTGATCAAAAAAGCGACGGTCTCCCGGTTTGCCCGAGTCTTGGGAACCCTGCTCTATGGCGGCGTTCCGATTCTGGAATCGCTCAAGCTCGCCGGGATGGCCTCGGGAAACAGACAGTTCCTGATCAGCGCGAACGCGGTCCAAGAAGAAGTTCGCGAAGGAAAGCCGATCGCTCAGGCCATGCGCGACGCAGGCACCTTCCCACCTGTCCTCAACCACATGGTGGCCATTGGCGAAGAAACGGGCGATCTCCCGAAGATGTTGGGGCGAGTTTCGGACAGTCTCGACTTCGAAGTGGACAACGGCCTTCGCCGGCTGACCTCGTTGGTCGAGCCAATTATTATTTTGGCTATGGGCGCGATCGTCGGGTTCGTCGTGCTCTCCGTTCTTCTTCCCATCTTCCAAGCGCAGGAGCTTGTGAAATAGGAGCTATTTGAGAGGCAAATTATGAAACGTCAACATCGAGCATTTACCCTCGTCGAACTAATGGTCGTCATTCTGATCATCGCGATCCTCGCCGCTCTGATCGTGCCGCGAGTCATCGGCCGACAGAGCGACGCCATGCGTGCCAAGGCCGCTGCCGACATCTCGACGCTGAGCAATCTCCTGCAGCAATTCCGGCTCGACTGCGACCGCTATCCGACGACTGAGGAGGGCCTCCAAGCGCTTCGCATTGCGCCCTCGGACGTGAAGAACTGGCGAGGACCTTATTCGCAGAAGCCAATCCCGACCGATCCCTGGGGCAACGACTATATCTATGAATATCCCGGACCCGGCGGTGAAGACACGTTTGTGATCATGTCGTACGGCAAGGACGGAGCTGAAGGCGGCGAAGGCGACAATGCCGACATTACCGAGGGTCAAGATTAGGCGCGGATACACCCTTGTGGAGATGAGCGTGGTCGTCATGATCATCGCTCTCTTGGCAGCCGCTGTCGTGCCCAACCTCGTCAGCCTGAAAACTGGGCGCGAGCTTCGGCAATTTCGCACGGACCTCCGGCAGCTTGCCGCTCAGGCCAGGGAGTCGGCGATTTCGACTGGCGCTGAATTGGAGATGTCCTTTGCCTCAGGTCAGTTCACCATCCAGAGCCCGGCGACGGATTCGACGGTCCAACCCAAGCAGCTCGCGGTGCCCGACGCGGTCACGACCAATCGCTTCGAATTGGCGGGTGCGGACGCTGCAGAAGGTGATTGGAAGCTCCGGTTTTATCCGGATGGCACGACCGACGGCGGCGGAGTCGAACTCCGCGAGGGCCAGGACGCGTTCGCTCTTCAAATCAAGAAGAACGGGGAAACCACTTTGATAGACGGCGCGTTGCCCGACGCCACGACGGATCGATGGCAAGCAGGTGAGCATGAGCAAAGGCTCTAAGTCCGCCTTCACGCTCATCGAAGCCATCGTCACCGTGGCGCTGGTTGCCATTGGCGTCGTAGGCGTCGTCGGCGGCTTCCAGGCGCTCACGACATCGCAAACGCGGGCACAAGAAACCGAACGGATGCAAAGGCTCGCGTTTCAGAAGTACGACGAGATGATTGCTGTTCAAGGCACTGCCAGCGCCGATCTCGGAGGAGACTTTTCTGACCGAGGTATGCCGGCATACAAGTGGGAGGCTTCGGTCCAGCCGACGGGAGTCGACAATTTGGACTCGGTGACCGTCACGGTGTCCCGCATCAACGATTCCGCGGGTCCGCAAGCTAAGGCGGAGGGATTGATCTACACGCAGCCTACCGCTACTGGAGCAGCCACGCCGTGAAGCGCAGCGCAGGAATTAC
>JAYROD010000428.1:0-6356 GCA_041911835.1 Fimbriimonadaceae bacterium
CAGGCTCGAGCGCCTGGCCGAGATCGGTCAGATGACCGCCACCATCGCGCACGAAATCCGCAATCCGCTCACCGGCATCCGCTCCGCTGCCCAGATCGTCCAATCGAGCCCAGAATCCGCTCATGAGCTTGGCAAGATCATCGAACTAGAGGCTATCAAGCTCAATGGCCTCTGTGACGAGTTCTTGGAATTCTCGCGGCCAATCGTTATTTCTGCGGAAGAGTTCGACCTGGGATCATCTATCCTGAGCGTCGTCGAATCCGAACGCAGGTCATTCGAAGAATCCGAGGTCCAGCTCAAGGTCGAGATGGCCGGTGCGCCTTGTTGGGTGGTCGGCGATCCCTCCAAGACCGAGCAGGTGTGCCGTAACTTGCTGCGAAACGCCCGGGAAGCCTGCAATCCGGGAGCGCAGGTCATCGTCCGCGTGTATCCGGACGGGTTCGAAGTGGAAGACACTGGGCTCGGCATGGACGACGAGACAAAGCGCAAGTTGTTCACGCCATTCTTCACGACCAAATCACATGGCACTGGCCTGGGACTCAGCAGCGTACGCAAGATCGTCGATGCGATGGGCGCCCAAATCCGTGTTCATTCTGCTCCAGACAAGGGGACCCTATTCCAATTGCAATTCGAAGTGAGGAAAGCAGCTTGAAAAATCGCTCCATCTTGATCGTCGACGACGAACCGAATATCCGGCGGATCCTCCAGGTCGCGTTCGAAAAAGACGGGCTCATGGCGCTGGTTGCCGAAGACGCTCGAGAAGCCACCAAGGTCCTCGAATCGGAGAAAATCGACTTGATCTTGACCGACGTGACGATGCCCGGCAAGACCGGCTACCAGCTTCAAGCGGAACTGAGTGAAAGTCATCCTGAGATTCCCGTGATTATCATGACGGCCTTTGGTACGATCCCTCAGGCGATCGAGGCCATTCGGAATGGAGCCTACGAGTTCGTGACGAAGCCGTTCGATCTGGACGTGCTCAAGAAGATCGTCCGGTCCGCCCTTTCCGACGACGCAGCCCCAAGTTCTCGGTCTGTTAAGCCGGCTCGCGGCAAAAAGCCCTCTTTCGTCGCGGAGTCCCCGGCAATGAAGGAGATTCTGCAGACGGTTACTCAGGTCGCGGATTCACGCGCCACCGTTCTGATCACCGGTGAGAGTGGAACCGGCAAGGAAGTCGTTGCTAAGCTCGTGCATGAATTGTCGCCCCGCAAATCAAACGCTTTCATCGCCGTTTCTTGCGCCGCATTGCCGGAGACCCTCCTGGAAAGCGAGTTGTTTGGCTATGAAAAAGGCGCATTCACCGGGGCTGTCGGCGCCAAGGCGGGAAGATTCGAAATGGCCAACCACGGGACACTTTTCCTGGACGAAATCGGCGACATTCCCATGACGATCCAGGTCAAGCTCCTCAGGGTGCTTCAGGAGCGGGAGTTCGAACGACTTGGCGCGACGAAGCCCACCAAGGTCGACGTCCGTTTGGTAACGGCTACGAATCGCGACCTTCACGAAGCGGTGGCTGCCGGTACGTTTCGGCTTGACCTGCTCTACCGGCTTCAGGTTGTGGAGATCCACCTTCCACCACTGAGGGACCGGAAAGAAGACATTCTCCCGCTCGCCATGCACTTCTTGGGCAAACAGAACGCCGAAAACGGACGACAAATCGGGTCGATCAGTCCAGAGGCGGAACGATTGTTGCTGGCATATGCCTGGCCCGGAAACGTCCGAGAGTTGGAGAACTCGATCGAGCGGGCGGTCGTAATGGCGCCGAAGGATGCCCAGGTGCTCGAATCCAAGTTCCTGCCGATGTCGCTCTATCGGGCAGCCTAAAACCGTTCCAAGGGTCACGATAGGGCCAAAGTCGGGCCAGGAACCTGAGTTCGCCAGCCGATGTTGAATAGGTTGCTGATCTTCGAGAGTGGTCGGCGGCTATCTATGGAAAACGTGCAGCTTTCTTCGGTCGAACTCGTCCGTTTCAATGACTTGATGAGTCAGACCTATAAAAAGGTCTTCAGCCTGGCCTATCGGCTTTCGGGAAACCGGAACGACGCCGAAGATCTTACGCAAGAGGCCTATTATCGAGCCTATCGTGGTTTCAAGGAATACGAAGGTGACAGGCCGTTCGAGAACTGGATTTTCCGAATCGTCACCCGACTGTTTCTCGACCTGATGCGCAATCGCCGGCGACGCGTGCAGGCGGTCTCGTATGATGCCCCCGTTCGCACCGATTCGGACGAGAGCCTTAGTTACGAGATTCCCGACCAGAAGTCCTCCGCAGACAGCCGAATGATGACGGGCGCCGTCTCCGAGGATCTTGAGACAGCTCTGAACCGACTCAAGCCCGAGCAACGCTTGCTCGTCATGCTCGCCGATGTTGAAGGAATGCCCTATCAGGAAATCGCCGACATGATCGGCGTTCCAGTGGGAACGGTGCGGTCTCGTTTACACCGAGCCCACAAACAACTGAGGACCCACCTCGAGGCCACGAGGAGCAATTCGAACGGTATCGTTGGGCGGCTCTGCCCAAGCGGGACTTGACTAAGCAGTCATCTCAGAGTCGAGCCGGCTCCCGTTCGCAAGCGCAGCGTCTAGCTGAATGTTCGATGTTCGAAGCCTTTGGCAGAGCAGCCTAGCCAGATTGCCCACGAGGGTCGCTTTCAAGATTGGATCGGCATCCATCAGGGCTTGCAGCTTTGCGCCTTTAAGAAGCACGACGCGCGTGTCTCCAACGCTAATCACCGTTGCGGACCTCGGTTGCTCATCGATCAGAGCGACCTCGCCGACGACGCTCCCTACGCCCACTTCGGCCATTGATTCCCCTGAAAACGCCTTGATTTGAGCAGCGCCATTCAGGATGATCATGAGATCGCTTGAACGGTCGAACTGTCGGATCATTACATCGCCGCCGGCAAAATTGGCTTCTACCGCTGCCCCTGCCACCTTCTCGAGCTGCTCAGGGCTGAGACCCCGGAACAGGTAGTTGAATCGAATCGCTTCTTGAATAGTCATGAAACTCCCAAGCCAAATCCTTTGCCGAGTGTAGCACCGCCGGATGTCGCCAGAGTGCCGGTTTGAATTCAAAAGGGTATAATGGGAGGTCCGTTTCAGGTGTCTAATCAGCCTGAACCGAATTGACCTTCTTGACTCGTGAAGAGGTCGAAGAAGGAGCGCAGACTATGGCAGTTTTGGAAGTACAAGAACGTTCGCAGGTGAAGCCCGCGAAATTGAGAGAGCAAGGCATCGTTCCGATGGCCTTGATCGTTCATGGAAGCGAGACCCAGCTCATTCAGGCCCCACTAAGCGATTTGCGCCGCGTGCTGGGCGACGTGAGCGGTGTAGGCATGTTCGACCTCCAGGTGAAGGGAGACAAGAAGAAGCACACGGTCGTCATCAAGCAGATCGACAAAGCAGTCGTGGGCAAGAAGCTCCTTCACATGTCGGTCATGGCCATCAACAAGGACGAACTGCTCACGATGGACGTCGGAGTGGTCGCCGTCGGGACTCCGGAAGCCGTTAAGGCGCAGGAAGGCGTATTGGGCAATCCGACGAGCACGCTCAAGCTAAAGGGCAAGCCGGGAGACCTGCCGGGCCAGCTGGAAGTCGATGTCTCCGAATTGCAGCTTCACGGAGCCATCACTGCTGGCCAGCTTGTTTTGCCGGAAGGGGTCGAGCTTGTCAGCTCGCCGGATGCTGCGGTCTTCTCGCTGCACCCGCTTCGCCACGTCAAGGAAGAAGCCGCCGAGGGTGAGGAGGCTCCTGCCGAGCCAGAGGTCATCGGCGGGACCGAAGGCGGAGCCGAATCTGCCGAATAGGCATCCCAGCCAAAAGCAAAGCGCGCTCCAGAAAAATCTGGAGCGCGCTTTGCTTTTGGGGCTCCTTTTCGAAGATTACTGACCGTCTTTTGCGCCGGCCTTGATCCAAGCTCGGATGGTGTCGATCTGCTGCTTGGAGAGCGGCGCCCGGTTCTTGGGCATCTTGGGCATTCCTCGTCCGTCCAAGACCTTGACCAGGTTGCTATTGTCTGGATCGCCAGGAGTGATCTCGCCCTGCGCAGCCATTACCCCACTGTAAGAACTCAGGTCCGCTCCGCCTTTCATGTTCTGCGAGTTGTGGCACGGCATGCAGTTTGCATTAAAGATCGCTTGAACCTGAGCATAGGTCACCGTTTCTGGGGTCGGCGCCGCATTCGGATCGACCTTCTTCGCGCCATCCGGAGCGGTGAATGCGAACATGGTCGCAGGGACGTCTTTGCCAGACTCGATGTCGGTTGCCATCACCAAGATGTCCGGGTCGCCCGGCTTTCGTGCCTTGACCGAAGCTCCCATGGCCATGCCAGTGCTTGGGTTAATGTAGAGCGTTCCTTCGGTCGCAGGGTCGGTCTTGGTGACGATCTCGAGTTCGACGACATCCTTTCCTTTGATTCTTCGCTTCGAACCGGCGGTCGCGGCAGCATCTTTGAGAATGTCGGGAGCAAAGAAAGCGCCCCAGGCCCAGAGCTCGCTCTTCATTGCAAACTTGCGTGCCGAGTCTGCGCTCCAGGCGGTTTCAGTATAGGTATTGCCCGATTTGGTGTATTCCCAAATGGTCTTTCCATCCGAGACGATGAAACCATCGGACGATTCGACCTTGAACATTCCGGGTTTCGAGAGCGTGATGGTCTCTTCACTCGACGAGCCACCAATCGGCTGTACCGTGACCTTGATTACGAGTGTTTTGGCGTCCTTGAGCGCAGCGGAATGTCTTTCCAGCATCGACTGTCCGCTTTGGACAACCATTGCGGCCCCGAAAACGGTGGTCGCGAAGGCTAAGAGTAGCAATTTCATTCGATAGATTCCTCTTTGGTTGAGTACGTCGCGATTTGAAGTTCCGGGTTCCCCTCTTTACCAAAAACCCCAGGCTCTTTCTGTTATGACGTATACCCCGAGTGCGAGGTTGGTCGTAGCGTGAGCCACAAAGCATGCAAAGATGCTCTTCGTCTTCCAGACCAGGGCCGCCATGGCTGCCGCAAAAATGAGCGCTGGCAGCCATTCCGGATGGGCGAGCGCAAACAGGGCGCAGGTGATCCCCCCCCCGACTAAGGAGAACGTTCCGATCGGCAGCGCCTTGAAGTCGGTCTGAGTCGCAAACCGGAGCAAGAATGACCTCCAGAAGAGCTCCTCCATGAAAGGAACGATCAGCACCAGCCCGATGAACCTGCTGCTGATGAAGAGCATCCGGAGGGAGTCGTCAGGCACTTTCTCAAAGGGATTGAAGGCGCTTCGCTCTCCGAGATGGGGATATTTGAGCGCGAGTTCGATCCCGACCCATATCGCGAAGAGCGCCAGGCCACAGGCTACGGAAACAGGGATGAGCCGCGGTTGCCACCGAATGTCCTTCCATGTCGTCTTGGCCCAGACGAGCGCCCCGGCAACGACAACAATCTTGGCGATGTAGATCGCAACATACCGCTCGGGCCAATTGCCTTCCAGGGCGGTGATCCCCAGAAAGAGGGCCATCGGCAACACATAGGGAAGCCAGTCCGGAATCGATTTACGGGTGTCCAAGGCCGGAGTTTAGCCTATAGCTCCCTCTGCTCCCCATCGAATACAATCTCTCCATGAAAGGGCTGGCTCTATTCGTTCTGCTTTCGGTTTGCCTTCTGCACCAGTCAAAAGCACAATCGCCGTTCGACGCATTTCCTGTCGATGAGGGCGACAAGACACCCCCCGCCGAGCTGATGGCGCGAAGGAATCGCGTCAAAGAGTTCTTGGGCGCCGGCACCTTGGGCGTCATCTTCACTAATCCGGTGCGCAACCGCAACAACGACATGGACTACCAGTTCCGGGGAGATTCGAATTTCCTATATTTAACCGGATTCGAGGAGCCCGATTCGGCACTATTGCTCATTCCTGGTGGGCTCACCGTCGACGGCCGGAGAACCACCGAAGTGCTGTTCGTGAACGAGCCTAACCTCCAGTCGATTACGTGGCTCGGCTACCGGATGGGGCCAGCAAATGCAGAGAGGCTCTTGGGTGTCGAGATGGCCCTTCCCAACAAGCGATTTGCAGAAGTGTTCGAGTTGGCGCTAAAGGCTTCGTCCAAGCTCAGCGTCGCCAGGACTCCTGATGGACTAACGGGCGTCGTTGGCGTCATGTATGCCGCCGTGGACCAACAGAAGAGCCTGATGAAGCCAGCCGATGGACCAAAGATCAGCGGCAAACTGATGGAGATGCGGGGAATCAAATCGCCTTACGAGATCCAAATCCTTCGAAAGGTTTGCGATATCTCCGCGCGCGCGCATGTCCAAGCGATGAAAACGATTAAGCCGAAGATGCGTGAATGGGAAATGGGAGCTTTGATGCAATATTGTTTTGCCAAAGAAG
>JAYROD010000429.1:0-10443 GCA_041911835.1 Fimbriimonadaceae bacterium
CGCATCCGCTGTTCCAAGGTCTTGTCGCAGCGGCCGTGAGCCCGAAGCATCGAGCTCCCCTCGCATAAACCCTTAATTTCTATATGATTTCCTATCGCAAATCTATAGTTCTCGATCTCAGCCGCCTATAAATCAGTTGGCGGCGATCGAAGTGTGCTCTTCACGATGGGTCTCCAAAGTCGTGCGACGCCGCCAAGCTCTCTCTTTTGCGAGCTAAGAATCGCCGCGGGGTGTTCCGATAATGAAAGCGGTGAATTTGGATATCAAGTGCGATCGAAAGCGTTCGCTGAAACGGGGTGCGATGCTCCTGGAGACGCTTCTGGGGGTCTTCATCCTCAGTCTGGCCGCGGTCGGCTTCTATGCCCTTACTCCAGTCATCTTCCGCTCACGCTCGCTGGCTAAGGAGAATACGGCTGCTCTCCAAATGGCCAACCGGTTGCTCGAGCACGTCGAACTCCTGAAAACTTCCGACCTGACTCCCACGACCCTCACTTCCCTGAACCTGATCGACACTGGACAATCCGCACAGCCTTACAGCTTCAGCCATATTCCGCTCGATGAAGCTTCGAGATACAGCCCGGCGCAAGTTCTGAGAGATGGTACTGGAACCATGACGATCACTCCGTTGGATTCCGGCGCCGTCCGCGTCAACGTTCAAGTGAGCTGGACTTCTTCCTCTGGGAAAGCAGCGACTGTTCAAACCGGCACGATAATCGGGGGTTACAAATGAAGCGCCGTGGATCGACTCTTATGGAACTCGTCGTCGCTCTGACGATTATGTCCTTCAGTCTGTTCAGCATTGTCGCGCTGCTTATCGCAGGGGTGAGGTCGATGGAAACATCCAACGTCGACATCAACTTGGGTCAAAAGAACGCCCAAGGCCTGCGACGCGTCGCGGAGACCATCCGAGCGGCCTATTCGGTCGTCATCACCAACAGCGGCAAGACTCTCACCTATACAATGCCTCTCAAAACGGGATTTACCGATCCGATTACTGGAGAAGTGGAATACGCCACTCCGCTTTCATCCGACAACGTCCAAAGGACGTACAGCATTGTGAACGGTGATCTAGTAGACAGTGTCTCCGGCCGACACTTGGTTAAAGGGATATTGGCGACAGACCCTGATTCACACTCCAGCCAATACAACCAGCAATACCCACCATTTCAGTTGACGACGATCGGATCGCAACGAGCGATTTCAATCAATCTCATCACGGGCGGCAATGTTACGAGCGGACTTCGTTACGTCCGACTAAAGACCACGACGGTCATAAGGAATTCCCGATGAAAAACCGCCTCAATCTTGGTTCCACCTCGATGATCATGTTGATCGCCATGATGGTGCTGCTCACCATGAGTCTGGGGATCAGCGGATTCGCCATTCAGAGTATGCGGCGTGCAACGCGCGACACAAAATCGTCGCTCGCCTTCCAAGGCGCTCAAGCGGGCTTGGAATTGGGCATTTCTCGAGCCATTGCCGCGCTTCCGGCCAATAACGGGGCCTTTGTGGCAACGACGAGCAACATCGCTTCAGACATTGGACCTATCGCGCCCGGTTGTGTGGCTGCATACAGAGTCCAGCCTTTAGGCGACCCGACCTATGCTTGGGTGACCTGTACCGTGACCGCGAACGGTTTCACGAAGAGCGTTCGAGCGCTCATCCGGGATCGCAACGTCGGTATCTGGAATAACGCCATCTTCGCAGGGACCGGCGCTTCGGGTCAAGCCATCAACGGCAACGTCGACATTCGCGGTTCGGTGCATATCCTTGGCGACGGTGAAGAATATTCGGACCTGAACGGGAATGGACACTGGGATCCAGCTGAAACCTTTACCGACAGCAACCATAACGGCGTCTGGGATCCGGGCGAGCCGTTCGTGGATGCGAACAACGATGGAGTATGGAATTCGGCGGAACCATACAACGACACAAATCACAACGGGGCTTATGATCCACCGCTCACGCAAACGGATATCAACTCGTCGTTTAGCGGTACAGGAAACATTGGCAACAACTACACCGGCATGCCGGCTGCTCTCGAAGGAATGGTTCCCCCTCCACCAGTGATCAACGCAAAAGAGACGTTGAGCACAGAAGTCCGGGTCAAACACGGTAAGATCGCGATTAGCGGAACCGCGCAAATTGGCAACTCTACGGATCAAGACGGGGGCGCCAGCAAAGGAAAGGTGGACGGGACCTACGTCAACGACGGATGGGGCGGAAACCAAGGTGCTTCCAATGTCTTCAGCGACAATGGAACGAGCAATTCCTATGATCTCGGAACGCTCGGGCTTCAATTTCCGCTGCTGAGCGGGATCGGAGCCGATCCCTACGTGGACAGCACCGGAACGACCTGGCCAGATCATGAAAGCTACTTAAACGCCAGGAGCCTGGTCTGCCCGGTTACGACAATTACGTCTACCACGAATAACTTCTCCTACGGTCCTGACGCATTCGGGAACAGCATCACATTCACCAAAGCTGCTGGCGCAGTCCCGGCAACGCTGACCCTCCATGGGATCATCAAATTCAACAGCACGCTCCAAATCGGCGCGAAAGACACCATTCGTTACGCGGGCAACGGCACGCTGTACTCATCGTCGGATGTGAATATCGACGGAAACCTGCTTCCGTTAACTGGCCTAACTTTCCCCACGACTACGAGGCTTGGGGTCATCGCAAAAGGGAATATGGGCTTGGCTACTGGGAACGGTTCTGCCCAGCTTTCGATGGCAGGGGCATTCTATGCTCAAGGCACTATCGTCAGCAAGAAACAGAATCAGATTGCCGGCACGTTTGTCGCCAACTTCTATGATATGGGCACGAACGTTCCTAACATCTATCAAGTACCGCAACTTCCGTACTATATGCCGCCAGGGATGCCAGGAGACAAGATGTACTTTTCGACTAAGGTGCAGAGCTGGCGCGAGCGCGTCGTCACTGGACCGTAAAGTCTAAGCGAACGGTCACTCCCAGCAATTTTGCGCAGACGGTGGCGGGTCCCGTCGCCGTCGCGCTAAATCGATTGCCTGCATCAAGAAATCCGTTCCCACCGTCGATCCAGATAGTCGGTTTTAGCCCGTTGACGTTCAGTCCGCTGACTGTAACTTTGACCGGATTGACCTGGCCCATCCGAATCGGCGTCTGCCCCATGAGTTCGATCGTCATACCCGTCACGACAGCGCCGGGCCTTTTGGTGGCGGACTCGATGTTCATAATGTAGCTTTCGTTCGATCCGATCTGAAGCGGAACAACGACCTGCTCCACATCGGGCTCAAGGGAATTGACGATCACGTTGGCGGGCCCACTTGGGAGTGTCGAGACCGAAATGACGCCATAGGGGTCAACCGTCGCGTGGTAAAGGTGGTCATCCGAACCGTGAATCACAATCTCAGATTCTTCGAGATGGGGGCTCTTTAATCGACCGACGGGAATGTCGCCTTCTCCTCTTGTGAGGGACGAAACGTTGGCAGAATTTCCCCCGCACCCCAGCACCGAGATGGCGACCGCCAAGCCCAGCAAAGCCTCTATCATGTTTATCACTTTTCGACTAACCATGTGTAAATCCAACCTCAACTACTGAGCCGTCGATTGCGTCGGTTTCGATCTGTTCTCGAAGGCCCCTGTGAATCCTCATCGCAGCCCTCTGCGTTCTCCACCCTTCCAACTGAGTTCTTGCGGAAGTCTCTTGCGCTTTGTCTCCGAGAGTCGCGCAATATGCTGCAAACCGGGTTCGCTCCGCAGCGGCGAAAGGCTCGAGTCCCAATGCATCAAGTGTCGCCAATGCCTGTCGGCTGTTTTCAAAAGCGCTCCTCACGTCTCCTTCCGCAGCCGCCAAAACCGCTTCAATGGATTGTGCGGCGGCAGAAAAGAATGGAAGGGATAGATGATCCGTGTTTTGGTGGGCTAATTCCCAATTCGAACGTGCACGATGGACCTCTTTCAATTGCACGAGCGATGCGGAAACGATCGCACGACTAAGGAACGAACCCATCGGGTAGGTGTGCGTTTCGCAAAACGAGACGGCTTGCATGCCATAGTCACGGGCCTGTTCCCAGTCCCTTCTGGAATAGGCCACTTCGGCGAGAAGGCACAGTGCCTTGGCTTCGGACCGCCTATACTCCTTTGCGGTCGCTTCTGAAAGCACTTCAACGCAAGTCTGCCTTGCGTCCCCCAACTTGCCACAAACCATCTGCATACGTGCGATCGCCAGCTTGCCATACGTCAGTCGTGCGTTATCTCCTAAGTGGGTCGCACCGTCGACCGCTCGAATGAGCCAAAGACTTCCCGCCTCATATTGGCCAAGCCACAGCGCAGCGAATCCCAGTTGGATGTAACGTTCAAGTACCTGATCCTTGTAGCCGCCTTCCACGGCGAGGCGCAGACAGTCCTGGTTGAGCTCATATGACGCTCGATAGTCACCCGTCGATCCTCTCAAAGTTGCTAGGCTGAAGGCGGCATAGGCCATCGCGCCCGAGCCTTTTTCGGCGGTGTCCAGGATCTTGCGGAGCCTTGACTCAGCCGTCTCATAGTGGCCCTCACGCTCGGAGAGCGCCGCCAGAGATACAGTCCCTTTCCAGGCGCAAGTCGGATCGGCGTTCGCTTCCGAATCTTCAAAGGCCGAGCGGGCGCGCTCCAAGCGTCCGAGGTTGATGAGCGCATAGCCCAAGGATTGGCTGCAGCGAGCGGCAAATGCTGGTTGACCAATGGTCAAGAACGTCTCACGGGCGGAAGAAAGTCGCTCGACGGCTTCGAGATAATTTCCCTCCGCCAGCAGAGCGTTTCCCGCCTTCAGTTCGAGCTCGGCGCTATTGTGGATCTCGCCTCTGTCCCGCTCGATCTTGGCGCCCCGAAGAGCGAGCTTCGTCGCCAGCATGCGATTGGGAGCCGACAGCAGCGCGTCGATCGTTTGCTTGAGCAAATCGAAGTCGTGGCCGCCCTCGACATTGGATGAATGAATTTCAAAAAACTGTTTGGGGCGCCCGGTAATTTCGGAGAGTTGTTGGATCCGTTCCTCGGAGAGCGGCAGTGCGCCAGTCGAATAGGCGTAAATTGTGGGCCGGGAAACTCCGAGCCGTTCTCCCAGATCCTTCAGGGTCAGGCCGACAGAAGCTGCGGCGTCACGCAAGCGCACACCGATTTCGCTCCTCTCTTTGCCTCGCGGCTTCGCCATGGTTAACAAAAATTGAGACGAGCCGGCAACGGCATTTGAAGGCGGCAAATGTGCGGGTGTGCGCTTCTTTGAAGCTACTTCTTGGGCGGAGGTGGCCGCTCGCCCTTTGGTTTGAAATCAGGATGGGCTTCGAGCATCGCCTGAGCTGCAACCTTGTCGTCTGGCAAAAGATCTCCTTCCAAAACTCGGTCGAGCAGCCAATTTTTGGCTCTTCCAACTTGGGCGCCGCCTTCGATTCCCAGAATTTTCATGATCTCGTCACCTGTGAGCGGGCTCGTCAGCCTCTCAGCCGGTGTCTGGGATTGAACGGCTTCAATTTGGCGCCGGATCGGTCCAAGATCGAGCGCGCGCACGCCTGGTTTGAGCGCGCGCGCATCAGCCTCAACCAAGTCCAGAAGTTGCTCCAAATGAGGTCCGAGATCGCGAACAAGGCGCCGCCCTGCAGCGGCAGTGAAAGTCGGCGCGCTGCCCAGCCGCATGTGGTTTTTGACCAACAGCGCGGCCTGTTCGACTGTCGACGAAGGAAACTTGAGTCGTCTCAGGAGTTCGGTTGAAAGCGTTGCTCCTACCGATTCGTGGCCAAAAAACCGCGTGCTTCCATGCTCATCGACGAATCGCGTTGGGGGTTTCCCGACGTCATGGAGCAGCGCTCCGAGCGTCAGGATCAGGTCGCCTGGACCAACATTGCGAACGACTTGGAGTGAATGGTCCCACACGTCCAAATGATGAAAGTCCCCTTGCTCGACACCGACCATGGCGACCAGTTCCGGCGCGAACTGCGCGATCAGCCCTAGACGCATGAGGTCATCCAACGCTCGGTCGGCGTCCGGCAGAAGTAGCATCTTGACCAGCTCGTCTCGGATGCGTTCCTCACTGATAATCGCCAGCCGTTCAGCTTCCTGACGAATCACTTCCTCAAGTCCCTCGGCAAGCCCAAACCCAAGCTGCCATTTGAATCGAACCGCCCGCAACATGCGGAGTGGATCGTCGAAAAAAGTCCCAGAGGGTTCGAGCGGGGTCCGCAGGATGCGGGATTTTAGGTCGTGTAGACCGCGCCCGAGTGGATCGCGCAGCTCTCCACTGTGCAGATTCTTGAGCAGCGCATTGACCGTAAAGTCTCGCCGTCTTGCGTCCTCCTCAAGTGTCGCCGGCTCGACGTTCGGCTTCCTGGACTCTTCGGCGTAGCTCTCTTTCCGAGCCGTGACCAACTCGACATGGATCCCCTGCACGTTCACGAGAGCCGTGCCAAATCGCGGATACACGACCGGCTCGATGCTGGAGACCTCATGGTCCTTCAGGAACCTCGCGAGCGCCAGAGCATCGTCTTCCAAGACGAGATCGTAATCGGTTGGCGCCGGCTTACCGAGCAATTCATCTCGGACGGCGCCACCTACCAACCACAATTGCCCTTCATAGTCGGTCCCCTTCGTGGCCAGGGCAATCGCTTCCAGGGCTGGATGCATCGAAGACAGTTTAGATGAGATGGCAGACAGCAGATTGCAGCTGGCAGCTAGATTTGCGCCATTCTGCCAACTGCTATCTGCTGCCTGCTGTCTGCCGACTGCTACCTCTTCCTAGGGCGTCATTGGTTCGATGCGATTGACGAACCCCAACTGCGCCAGGTCCTTCAGCTTCTTCGCGTCGCAGGAACCGAATACGATCATCAGGCTCTTATCGGTCGAATCGATCTTGACCCCCAAGCTTGCGAGTTTCGACAGCGTTTCGGGCTTAATGTCCTTGAGCCAGACCTGCACTTCGACCTTTCCCGCTGTGATCTTCAGAAGCGTCTCGCTGACCTTGGTTGCAACGTTGTATGCTCGTCGCTGTTCCACGGTCATGCGATTAACCAGGCCTTCATCCGATGTGCCGTCTCCGGACTTACTCTTACCGGCTTGACCTCTATAGTTTCCTGATGGCTTAGCTGGCATCGCTAACGGCGGACTTGCGGCGATGGCGCCGGAGTTGCGGCCAAAGCCTCCGCCACCACCACCGATTCCACCGGCAGGAATAGTCCCGTTCGAGTAGTTCAGGAATTTCGCATCGGCCTTCTCGGACCCGAATATGCCGTCGTAGCTGACGCCCTGAGGCATTTCGACCGGCACCTGGACCGTCTGCTGCTTACCACCGACGTTGACGACTTTGTCTTCAACCGCAACGAATGACGTGAATTGGGTCATGATGCCGAATTGCAGCCCAATTTGCGTGATGTCGTTCGTCACGTCGCGCTGGCCCTTTCCTTGGTTGGAGGTCATCCAGTTTTGGCGCATCAAATCGTCGACCTTCTCCCTCGCCCACAATGTTGCAATCGCGGAACCCGATTGGTCCTCGGCTGGAAAGTTGAGATCCAACGTTTGACTCCATCGATCGCCGCCGAGCTTCCCTGTGATAGTGACTCGGCCAGGGCCAGGCGTCGCATAGCGACCTTTGATAATCACCGGACCCTCGCTGAACACGTCGGGAATGTACTTAGGCAGCGTCTCGAAGGTGTCACCACCTTCGAACTTAACCTGGATATCGGTCAGCACCGGACTTCGTAGGCGCTTCGTAAAGCGCTCGACCGCTTTGTCCGCGTCGCTCTCAAGCGTCACGATTTCGGATGCGCCCCGCCCTTCGGATCCCATCGCATCGATCAAGAACCGATTAACGCCGTTCCCAATGCCAAACGTGAACATGCGTGCGGTGCCGCGGTGATCCTGAACGGCTTTGAGCACTTCGAAATCATTGCCCACATAACCATCGGTGTTGAACAGCACGACGCGAACCCGATTCGGATCCGGATCGGGCTTCATTGCCGCCAAAACGCCGCTCAACAGCTCAGTACCCCCATTGGCTGTCAGACCATCGATGAACGCGAACGCCGCGCTTCGATTCTGACGCGTGTTAGCCACGGACTTAGGCCATAGGCTCCTCGTTCCCGTGTTGAACGTGACGACATTGAATGTGTCATCAGGATTCATCGTCTCTATCAGCTTCTTGGTCAGATCCTTCGACTTCTCGATCGGGAAACCCGACTGACTCCCACTTTGATCCATCACGAAGATCATCTCTTTCGGCGCAATCTGCTCGACCGTCGGCGCCTTGGGAGGCATGAGAATCAGTGTAAAGAATCCGCCTTGCTTCGGGTTGGCATGGGTGAGAAACGCCGTCTTGACCGTGTTCGAAGCCATCCGATAGTGCAGGATAAAGTCCCGGTTCGGAATCTCGTCCTTCTTCTGGAGCGTGATAACTGCCTTGCTCTCGCTTTGGCGATTGATATTGACTTCGTGCAGCACCGAGTTCATGTCCTCGATCTTTGCGCCCGCGTCCAGATTGACTTTGAGGTCGATTGTCGATCCGGAGCGAGTGCCTCTCGCTGCCACAGGCGGTGTGATCTTGTCTGGATCTGGAACTGTCGCGCCGATGTATCGCGGACCAACGACCATCGGATACATGAACTCGAATTCGCCATCCTCATACTTCAGGACCTGTACATAACTAATCTCGATCTGCACCTCGGCCCCCGGAGTTATATTGGCGACCGACTGAGTAAAAATGTTCGGTCGTTCCTGATCGAGCAAGCTGGCCGTTTTGCCCTGTTGCTTGGCCTGGTCGTAGATTGCTTTGGCTTCTTCGCGTTTCTTGATCACGCCGTTGATGATCCGGTCTCCAATTTTCATCCGCATCCGGTCGACAGCAGCGTCGGCCGGCAGTGGAAAGCTGTAGATCGCTTCGATTGTTTCTTTGCTCGGGTTGGAGAACGTCTGGACAACCGTGACTCGAGCTCCGAAGCCCGCAATATCTGCGGTGACGCTCGTCCCTTTCAGCGGGCACAGCGCCCCTGGCTTCGCCTCTTTCGTAATGATCGTCAATTGCCCAGGTTCCGGGCCATCTGCTCGAGCGGGCTGGACTCCGCTCCCTGAAAACATCGCTATCGCGGCGAGTGTGGTCGCTAACATCAGCGTCCCTCCTATGAGACCA
The DNA here is from genome assembly GCA_041911835.1 of Fimbriimonadaceae bacterium. GTDB lineage: Bacteria > Armatimonadota > Fimbriimonadia > Fimbriimonadales > Fimbriimonadaceae > JAYROD01. The sequence goes on from JAYROD010000429.1 coordinate 9,134, forward strand.
GTCTTCATATTGGATGCGTGTCAGCGCCGAGGCGTTTCGTTCATTCGCCCTGGAACTTTCCAAGGGGATCGGACATAATAATAGGGCTGGTGGGGGCATAGCTCAGCTGGGAGAGCGCTTGCATGGCATGCAAGAGGTCAGGGGTTCGAGCCCCCTTGCCTCCACCAGGATTTTTTGGGCTCACGCCGATCGACTGCCGAGCAGTTTTAACCGAAGCGCCTCTAACTTGCTGCGCAAGTCATCGAGGCTATGGAGAACCTGCATCCCACCTTCTTGCGCCGGCACTGAGTAGCTGTCTGCAGCACGACCTCCCAAGAAGATCGGTACCGCAGGTCCGAGGCCACGCCTTAACTCGAGCAGTTCCGCTGTCAATTCTTCATCCGACGTGGGATATACCAGGCTCAGGGCGACGGCGTGCGCTGCACTTCGCTTAAAGGCGCCCGCGATTTCGTGTGCAGGCAGATTAGGCCCAAGATACGTGACGTCCCACGACTCCATTGCTGAGACGACCGACACAATGAGTGCGCCTATCTCGTGAAATTGGCCCTTGGGAGTCGTCACCAAGAGCTTCGCCGAATTTGGGCGCATTGGGATAGAAACACGGACCTGCTCGAGATACGTCCTCAGAACCGCTGATGCCAGGTGCTCCTGAGCGATCGTCAGAGCGTTAGATGTCCATTGCCGCTCGATCCAAGCCAAGAACGGGATCACAATCTCCTCGATGAACCGTGAAACGCCAAGCGAGCTGTTCCCTCGAATCAGCGCGTGCATGAGCGCATCCTGATCGAGTCGGTCCAGCGCGGATTCACATTCGACTAAGCAATCCGCAGGAGTCAAACCAATGCCGCCCGAGCCGGCTGAAAATGAACTCGCAGATCGGGACTGCTCCAGCTCGCTCAGCTCTTCAATGGAGAGATTGGCAACCTGTCTTATGCTGTGGCCAGCTTCCACGGCATGCTTCAACAGCGCCAATTTCCGCACCTCTTCCTCGTCGTAGAGCCTCTGATTCGTATCCGATCGCACCGGCTTGAGGGCCCCGTATCGACGTTCCCAAGCCCTAATGGTGTGGTGAGATAAGCCTGTCCGGTCAGCAACCTTTCTGATTGTGTATTTCATGCTCATCGTGCCTGCATTATGGGGATCTGTCGAACTCTTGTCAAGGCCTATGCGGCCCAAGAGCCGCACAATTTGCATTTTTCTTTGACAAACACTTGACAATCCATAGACAAAGGCTCCATCATGGACCCAGTGAGTGCAACCGTGATAGGCACCACAAGGAGAAACGAATGAAAGCGCTCAACCTCTTGACC
>JAYROD010000430.1:0-2225 GCA_041911835.1 Fimbriimonadaceae bacterium
AGTGATCGTCGACACGGTTCCGGTCAAAGCGGATTCGATCCGAACCGCGATTGGCGTCCCGTAATCGAACCGCTTGGGATTGTCGGAGACCTCGTAGTAAACGTCGTCGCTGCCCCAAGTGTCAAAGATAGTGCCAGCAGTGTTCAGGCCCGTGAGGACCGTTGCCGTCTGAGGGAGCACCTCGGTAATCGAGCCGCTCACGTCGAACTTTAACGCGAAGTTGGCCAGATTCGGCGCACCGGGAGGATCGAAGTGATCGTATTCGGTCTCGTCGTAAATCCCATCCCAATTATCATCGAAGTAGAACGAGTCGTCGCTGAATCCAATCTGGTTGCCTGTTCCTTGGAACAAGGGCTTATAGTCGGCACGAAATGCGCCTTCACCATTTTCGAATAGGGGACTCGATGCAGGCTCCCGGAACTGCATGGCCATCCAGAACTGAGTATCCGGTACGGCAAAACCGTAGACCGCGCCCCAGTTGAACTGAACCCACCACGGATTCGCGCTCGGAGGAGTCCAATAGCCGCCAAAGTCATCAATGAGGTTGATGAATGCGCTGTGGCCCGCACCGAGACCGGACACCATGTCGTCGAAGAATTGCCAGCGTATCAGCACCTTGATGTTGGAGTCGGCCTGGATGCCGAACGAAGCATTCTGCCACGGCATGTTCACGCCGCTGTTCAGGATCTGGATGTCGTCGAGGGAACTGGGGCAGTCCACTCCAATTCCGTTATAGGTGTTCTGGGCATTGTCGTTCTCATAGATGACGACATTGTCCGTCGGGTCCGGTCCGCTCCTCGGCGGCTTCTGACCCTTCGCAACAATTTTTGCTGGCACAGCCTTCCAAGGAACCATCAGTCCCTTGGCGCTCACCCTTTGGCCATTTGGCAAAGTGATGAATCCGCACTCCAGCCTCATCACGCCTGAATACTGCCGGTCTTGTGCCAGCAGAGCCACGGCGCTCGAGGCGACGAGAAGCGCGGCAGATAATAGCTTCAGCAAGATTTTCCTCCAATCACTAACAGTCTATAGCAGGAATCCGCGAAATAGACGTGTTTCTTTGAAGGACGAAAAGGCCAAATTGTTCGTTCCTAGTTCGAAATCCAATCAGAACCCTATAGCGCGTAGATTTCTCGGTACTTTTCGGTGAGGCCCTCGATGTAGTCGTCGGCGCTCATCGGCTTCCCGGTCACTCTCACTACGAGATCCTTCGGCTTATAGCGTCGGCCTTGGCTGTAAATCTTCTCCTGTAGCCAGCCCAGGATCGCTTGGAACTTGCCCGATTGAATGAGATCGTCCGTATCGCCCAGGTCCTTCTGCAGCGACCTCCAAATCTGGTAGCTCAGCAAATTGCCCATCGTATAGGTTGGAAAGTAGCCGATCGAACCCCCCGCCCAGTGAACGTCCTGAAGGCACCCTTCACGGTCGTTTCGAGGCGTGATTCCGAGGTAATCCTTCATTTTCGAGTTCCAGGCCTCTGGAAGGTCCTTGACTGCCAGTTTGCCGGTAAGAACATCCGATTCGATTTCGAATCGCACGAGTACGTGAAGGTTATAGGTCACTTCGTCCGCCTCAACGCGGATGAAGCTTGGATTGACCTGGTTGATGGCGAAATAGAAGTTTTCGAATGAAAGGCCGCTCATCTGAGGGAACGAAGCTTGCAGGTCCGGAAGGAACAGTCTCCAAAACGGCCTCGACCGGCCAACGATGTTCTCCCACAAACGGGATTGGCTTTCATGAAGGCCGAGGGAGACTCCGCCGCGCAAAGGCGTAAGGTCCCACTCAGCCGGCGATCCTTGTTCATACATCCCGTGGCCCGCTTCATGAAGCGAGCCGAAGATCGCCGAGCCCAGGTAATCCTTGTACCGCGTCGTGAGCCGAATGTCACCGACCGACCACCCGGTGCAGAATGGGTGCGCCGCAATGTCTTGACGGCCACGATTCAGATCGAAACCAATCGTCCGAATCAACCGCTCCGTGAACAACTTTTGTAGCTCGATATCCCAGTCGCCGTAGAGCAGGGCGTCGCTCGTCGCTACCCCACGTTCGTCGATTTCCTGCACCAGCTTGACGATCGGGCTCTTGAGCGTCTCGAACATTTTTTCGCATTCGGCATGGGTGGCGCCCTCCTCGTACTGATCGATCAACGCGTCATAGATATGGTCCTTGTAGCCGAGATGCTCTGCTTCTTGGCGAACGAGTTCGAACATCTGCTCCAGACACGG